>DASVDQ010000049.1 GCA_036381035.1 Trueperaceae bacterium
CTGTCGCTTGGACCCATCGGTAAGCGGCAGGAACGTGACCTCGCACACGTAAGAGAATTGCGGCGGCGCGGGCCCGCAACTTGCTTGGGTCGTCACGTCCTGGTCGCGCGTCTGACTGTCAGTCATCGCCAAGGTGCGCCCCCACATCCCGAGAGGCACCGAGTGGCCTATAGACCACGTGATCCGCCGCGGTCTCGCTCAGTTCGAGAATCCCGCCGCGACGGACGAGGGGTAGTGCCATGAGCAACATCCCCCAGTGGGCCTTCACGTAGACGAGGGTCCGGCACGAGATGCTGGACGAAGCCCGAAAGCTGATGGTGGAGACGTCATCGGCTCAGGTGGCCGGCCTCGAGCCGCAACGCGTTGCCTACGACGTTGTCGTGGAGAACGCGCTCGATGACCCTATGGTGGCGGTCATGCTACTTCGACACCTGCGGCACTTGCTCGGCCATCCCGACGTCGGCAGCATCCGCGTTGAGATCGAGTACGAGTTCGAGGATCTCACACGAAGCCAGTTGGAGACCCTCTTCCACTACCTGGACTCCTCGTGGAGCGGCCTTCACATCGAAGTCACAGCAGAGCGCCGCTCCTACGAGGTGCCCCCGACCCTCCCGGGAAGTGAGGCTGCGTGAGCTAGTCTCGAGCTACACCGATGGGGCGCCGGCGATGCTGACCGGCGCCTCCTCTCGCCGCTGCTACGCGAGCCTGCCGCCATTCTGGATGCGAGATGTCGGAAGGCGGACGCACTCAACGTTGAGGAGTCCGGCCCGATCGAGTCGTGGTGAAATGTCGGGCGGGCACGCGCCTAGCGCCGATGCAGCGCGAAGGTGCCTCCCGCGTTCATGGAGCTGCCGATGTATGTCCACACGCCGCTCCACGTGGGGCCGATGACGTCGCCTTCCCAAACTATGACGTCGACGCTGCTCCACGCTCCGCAGTAGAGGTAGCTCGGCCCTTCGTCATCGGGGTTGCTACAGATGGCCACGATATCGACGTTGTTGGAACTGAAGATTCCTTGCCACCCGCTACTGGTGCGCGTGAAGGAGGCGTAGAGGTTCGTGTCGGCTACCGGGCCTGTCCATGATCCCGACCATGAGCCGGTCGGGTCGAGCGGTGGTGTGAACGGGCTTTGATTGCAGGCTGTCAGCGCCAAGATGAGCGCCACGACCACGATGCTGTGTCGCATGTTCCCCCCTTAGGGGGCTCATGCTACTCTCATTTCCCGCTGCACTTGCCGTCCTGGTAACGGTGAGCCCAGACGAGAACGTGGCACTGCGAGATGCAAGTTCCGGCTCATGGATGCAGCACGACGGTCAGGAATGGGTCATCGAGCCAGGTATCGCGACAAGATTGCAGCACGGCTAGTAGCCTTTCCTTCATATCGGAAGCTTCGGGACGCGATCCTCGCGCTGGACCATTTCGGCCATGAGAACTATGGGTAGGCGCTTGGTGTGGCGCAGCACTTGCAGAAGGCCAGGCCGCCGCGAACCGCCCTACGCCTCCGCGCGCATCAGGCGCAGCGGACAGCTCTGCGGCAGGCACAGCGGGGTGCCGCTGACCGGGTCCCTGACCACGCTGCACTCGATGCCGAAGACCTCACAGACCAGCCCGTGGTCGACGATCTCGTGAGGGTCGCCCTGCGCCACGACCGCGCCGTCCTTCATGGCCACGAGGTGGTGGGCGTAGCGGCAGGCCTGGTTGATGTCGTGGAGCACCATCACGATGGTGCGTCCCTCGCGCTCGTTGAGCTGGTCGAGCAGCGAGAGGATCTCGACCTGGTGCGCCATGTCGAGGAAGGTGGTGGGCTCGTCGAGGAGCAGCACCGGCGTCTCCTGGGCCAGCGTCATCGCGATCCACGCCCGCTGCCTCTGCCCGCCCGAGAGCGTGTCGAGCGGCCTGTCCGCCAGGTCGACCAGGTTGGTGGTCTCCAGCGCCCGGGCGACCGCCTCCTCGTCGCTCTGCGACCACTGCCTGAGCAGGCTCTGGTGCGGGTAGCGCCCTTGCGAGACGAGCTCACGCACCGTCATCCCCTCGGGGGCGGTGGGTCCCTGCGGCAGCACGCCGAGCTGGCGCGCCACCTCCTTGCTGGGCAGCCTCGCGATCGCCTTGCCGTCGAGGAGCACCGTGCCGGCCTTGGGGGCCATCAGCCTCGCCATGCCGCGCAGCAGGGTCGACTTGCCGCAGCCGTTGGGACCGATCAAGGCGGTGACCTTGCCGCTGGGTATCGACATCGCGAGGTCCCGGACGACCTCGGTGCGGTCGTAGGCGAGCGTCAGGTTGTCGACGGCGAGCTCGGGCATGCCTAGGATCTCCGTTCGCGCAAGAGGAGGTATATCAGGTACGGCGCCCCCACGACCGCCGTGACGATGCCTACCGGCAGCTGGCTGGGGGCGATCGCGGTCCTCCCGATCAGGTCGGCGACGACCAGCAGTAGGGCGCCGAGCAGGGCGCTCACGGGCAGCAGCGCCTCGTGGGCGGGTCCTACGAGGCGGCGGGCGGCGTGCGGGGCCACGAGGCCCACGAAGGCGATAGCGCCGGCGACCGCCACCGCGCCGCAGGCGAGCGCGACGGCGACGGTCACCAGTGCGGCGCGGGCGAGGTCCACCCGCTGGCCGAGGGCCTTGGCCGCCTGCTCTCCCAGCGCCAGCGCGTTGAGGGCGCGCGAGCCGAGCAGCGCCGCCGGAGCCAGCACCAGGAGCCACACGCCCAGCGAGCGGACGTGCTCCCAGTCGCGTCCGTAGACGCTGCCCGTGAGCCACAGCAGCGCCCGCTGGACGTCGGTCACGTCGCCGAGCACGGTCAGGTAGGTGGTGAGGGCGCTCGCCACGGCTGAGACCCCGATGCCCACGAGGATCAGCCTCACCGGCGAGGTGCCGCCCTTCCAGGCCAGCAGGTAGACCAGCGCCGCCGTGAGCGAGCCGCCGAGGAGCGCGACCCAGGGCAGGAGCGCGGCCGGGGCGTCGGGGGCGAGCGTGAGTAGCGCGACCGCGGCGAGCCCGGCGCCCTGGCTGACGCCGAGCACGCCGGGTTCGGCGAGGCCGTTGCGGGTCAGCCCCTGGAGGATCGCGCCGGACATCGCCAGCGACGCGCCGACGAGCGTGGCCAGCGCGATCCGGGGCAGGCGGAAGCTCCGCACGACGAGGACGTCGTTCGGGTCGCTCGTCTCCAGGCCGAGGGCGGCGCGCGCGACGTCGAGCGGAGCTACGCGGTACTCGCCCTGCGTGGTGCTCACCCAGGCCGCGAGCAGCACGAGCACGAGGAGGGCGGCGGCCACCGGCAGCGTCCGGCGCGGCATCCTCAGCGAGAACCCGCCGGCGCGAACGACCAGCCAGGTCCGTGGCGTCCGGCCGGCGCTCACCGGTGCACCCGGGTCCTGGCCAGGTAGACGAAGAACGGCGCGCCGATCACGGCCATCAGCACGCCGACGGGGATCTCCTGGGGCCGCACGGCCAGCCTGGCCCCGATGTCGCCGACCGTGACGAGCGCCGCGCCGAGCAGCGCCGAGTAGGGCAGGACCCAGCGGTAGTCGACGCCGACGAGGAAGCGGGCCAGGTGCGGCGCCACCAGGCCGACGAAGCCTACGGGACCGGCCAGCGCGACGGCGCCCCCGGCCAGCAGGACGACGGAGGCTGCCGCCGCCAGCTTCACGCCCGCCGAGCCCTGTCCCAGGCCCCTGGCGACGTCCTCGCCGAGGGAGAGCGTGGTGAGCTGACGGGCCAGCGGGAGGCTCAGGGCCAGGCCGAGGAGCATGTAGGGGGCCGTGAGGCCCAGCAGCTCCCAGTCGCGTCCGGCCAGCGAGCCCGCGGTCCAGAAGCGCACCTGGTCGAGGGTGTTCTGGTCGAGGAGGAGAAGCGCGGTCGTGAGCGCGCCCAGGAAGGCCGCCAGCACGGCGCCGGCCAGGGCCAGCCTCAGCGGCGAGCTCCCGCCGGCGCCGGCGGCGGACGCCAGGCCGTAGACCAGCGCGCCGGCCAGTCCGGCCCCGGCCAGCGCGAACAGGGCGTAGGTCGCCAGCGGCGGGTCGCCGAGCACCAGGACGGCGGCGACCACCGCGAGGGCCGCGCCGGCGTTCACGCCGAGGATGCCGGGAGAGGCCAGCGGGTTGCGCGTCAGGGCCTGCATGATCGCCCCGGCCACGGCCAGCGAGGCGCCCACGAGCAGCCCGGCGAGCGTGCGGGGCAGCCGCACGGTCTGGAGAATGAGGTCGTTCAGCTCGCCCGACGGCGCGATGAGCCCGGTGACGACGTCCGCGATGGGTATCCGCAGGCTGCCCACGCCCAGGCTCACCGCCAGCAGACAGGTGACGACGCCTGCGGCCAGGACGAGGCCGACCGCGCGCGTCGTCCTGACCCGGGCGGTCCTCACGGCCCCGCCGGTCATGCCGCACCCACCGGTGGCGCCGCCCCCTCCGCGGCAGCCGGGTACGCCCGGATGGCGCCCACCCGGTACTGCGCGTAGTCGCGCACCTCCGTGCCGTCGGAGCGGGGCCTCAGGCGCTTCCAGCCGTGCAGCTCGACCACCGCCTCGTAGGCGAACGCTCCGGTCGGCCCCCGCGCCTCGATGCGCACCCGCTCCCACAGGGGCTGGTCGGCGGGGTCGCGCTCCAGCACGCACCCGCGCTTGGGCAAGGCCAGCCAGGACCAGCCGTGGCGCACGAGCAGCTCCCGCTCGAGCGCCTGGAGGAACGGCCCTTCCAGCGCCGCCCAGCCGCGGTAGTGCGCGCGCAGCTCCTCGGGCGACGCGCTGCGCTCGAGCAGCAGTCGCGCGCTGTCGTGGCCCAGGTGCGCCCACGAACGGCCCGAGGGCAGCTCTAGGACCGTGGGGGCGAAGAGGTGGCCGCCGAAGTGGCTCACGCGCCAGACCCGGGCCTCGCCCGCGGCCCACGCCCGCAGCCGCTGGTAGACGGGCACCCCGAAGAGCCCGCAGGCGGCGTCCTCGCTGCCGTGCGTGCAGACGAGCAGGTCGCGGGCGGGCGTCGGCGCCTCGACGGGTGCATGGCGCGGGGCGGCGCCGCGACGGCGGACGAGGTCGGCCACGAGCTCGCCGACTTCCTCTTCCCGCACCAGGTACTCGTGGCGGTCGAAGTCGGCGAAGGCGCCGTCGGGGCGCGAGTACCACACCACGCGGCGCCTGCCGGGCACGCAGTACTCGACGTCGGGGGCGATCGCCATGAGCCGCAGCCGGTAGGGCGCCTCGCGCGCGAACCAGTCGGTCGCCTCGCGGACCTCCCGCGGCAGCTTGTCGCCGTACCGGAACAGGCCGCGCGGCCAGGGCAGGGGCACCTCGACCGCCAGGAAGGCGTCGAGGGTCCCGGCGTAGCCGATGGGGTCGATGCCGCTGTCCTGCGCGAACAGGCTGCAGAGCTGGACCGTCGGGGGCGCCGCCCGCATCTGACCCCTAGCCGGCGCCTTGACAGGTCTGCGGCGTGCTCGACGGCTCGCCGGCCAGCAGCCCGCTGCCGGCCAGGTCGTCGAGGATCATGTCGAACGCGATGAGCCCCCGGCCCTTGCTCCACAGGTCGCGGTTGAAGACGTAGACCCGGCCGCTGCTCACGGCATCGAGCGCGTTCCACACGGGGTTGTCGGCCCACTCGTCGAGCGGGGTGCTGTCCGCCGGGTTGCACAGCAGCACGAGCGCCTGCGGCTGGGCGGCGGCGACGCCTTCGAGGCTGAGGCTGAACTGCGTCTCGCCCTCCCGCGGCTCGACCGCGGCCGGCACCCCCAGGCTCGCGAGGAACGAGCCCATGAAGCTCCGGCTGGAGTGCGCGGTGAAGAGGCCGGGGGACAGGACGCCTATGAGGGTCGTGGGGGCGTCGGGCACGACGGCTGCCTGGACCTCGGCGAACGCGGCCCTGTGCTCCTCGAGGGCCCGCGTGGCCTCCTCGGTCAGGCCGAGCGCCTCGCCGAGCCTCTCGAAGGCCTCGAGCTGGTCCTCGTAGGAGCCGCGCAGCGAGTTGAACACCAGCGTGGGCGCGATCGCCGACAGCTGGTCGTAGATCGCCTCGTGCCGGCGCAGGTCGGCGACGATCAGGTCGGGCTGCAGGGCGACGATGGCCTCGAGGTTGGGCTCGGCCCGCGTGCCCACCCCCGGCACGTCGCCGACGTAGGGCTCAAGGTAGGCCGGGATGTTGGCCTCCCTGGCGATGCCGACCGGCGTCACGCCGAGCCGCGCCAGGTGGTCGGCGTAGGAGTACTCGAGCGTGACGATGCGCTCCGGGTTCTCGGGCACGCAGGTCGTGCCCAGCTCATGCTCGATCAGGCGCCCGTCGCAGCCGGGCTGGGCCGCGGCGACCGACAAGAGCGGTAGGGGAGCGAGGGCCAGGAGGAGCAGCAGAGCGCGGCGTGAGTAGGCGGCGAGGTTCATCGAGGTCTCCTCTGAGCGTGGTCCGGGCGCAAGGTCTGGGGCGTCGGGGCCTAGGGCGGGATCAATCCCTAGTAACTCACTAGGGATTCGCAGGGCCTAAACATGACGCGGCGAGCCCACGGTCGTCAAGGGGCGCCGGCAGGTGGCGCTGCGGCCCTGTGATCGGGCTCCGGACGGCGGTCGAGAGGCTTGCCGAGGGTCACCGCGGCGCTCGTGTGCGAGCGCCGGGCGCGGCAGGGCGCTCACGTCGCGTGCTGCCGCGCGCCGGTGCCGGGCGACGCGCTCGCCGAGCCGGGTGAACTGGGAGACGCGGTGTCGAGCGACCCGGATGTCGTCAGGCAGGCCTACGCGCTGTGCGCCCCCGGGGAGCACCGCGATGCCGGCGAGAGCGTCGTCCTGGGGTCGGTCACGGTCGCGAACTACCGCACCGGCAAGGACCCTTCGTCACCGCACATGGCGGTGTGGACGCTCGGGGACGGGAAGGTGGTCAGTTGCCGGTCGGCCTTCGACACCGCCCCCTTCATCGCGGCGACGCGCTAGCCATAGCGTCCGCGGGGACCGCCTCGGCCGCCGCGGCCAGCTCTTCCAGCGCCGCCGCTACCTCGCGCAGCGCGTTGGGCTCGAGCTCGTAGTAGACCCAGCGGCCGCGTCGTGCGGCGCGCACCAAGCCCGCGTCGACG
>DASVDQ010000050.1 GCA_036381035.1 Trueperaceae bacterium
CCCGCCCCCCGGGCGGGTCGGGCGTGGCGTGCCCACGGTCGCGCCGTCGCCTGGGCGATATGATCGGTTCCTCTGAGGCGAGCGGGAAGGACGATGCCCCAACACACACAGGGAACGAGAAGGAGGGCCGGTCTCTACGTCGCGATCGCCCTCCTCGCGGCCTTCTCCGCGATGCTGGGCACCTCGCAGCCCGGTCCAGGAGCCGACCTCACGCTCGAGGTCGAGGACGAGTGGGTGCACCTCTACCCTCACGCGCTGGAGCTGGGCGGCAGCGCGCGGCTCGGCGGTCGGGAGGTCGAGGCGGAGGCGGTCTCGTGGGAGGTGCTGTCGGGCCCCGGCGAGGTCGCCTTCGAGGGGGAGGGCTTCGACGTCACGGCGACCTTCGCCGAGCCCGGCACCTACAGGCTGCTGGTCAGGGCGGAGGCCGCGGGCCGCACGGCGTCGCGCGAGGTGACGGTGAGCGTCGTCGTCGCCGAGGCGGACTACTACGTCTCCCCCGACGGCGACGACCGCAACGACGGGCGCACCATCTCCACGCCTTTCCGCACGATCGAGAAGGCCGCTGCGGTGGTGCGGCCCGGCGACGTCGTGCTGCTGCGGGGCGGCGTCTACTACGAGTACAACACCGCCGACTCGTGGAGGCGCAGCGGGGAGGAGGGGGCTCCCATCACCTTCGGCAGCTACCCGGGCGAGAGGGCGATCGTCGACGGGAGCCACGTGGAGCGCCCCGCCTGGTCGAAGAACCCCAGCGCGCCGGAGCTCGTCAGGATCGTCGGCCTCGACTGGTACGTGTTCGACGGCATCACCTTCCGCAACAGCGCCGGACGCGGCCTGGCGCTGGAGGGCAGCCACCACGTGGTGAGGAACGTCGTCTCGCACTCGAACCACGGCGACGGCATCTACATCGCCGGCGACGAGAACCTCGTCGAGGACACGGTGAGCTACGACAACTTCTCGCGCTCGAACGGCGGCGAGAGCGCCGACGGCTTCAACGTCGACCACGGCAGCGGGAACGTGCTGAGGCGCGTGCTGGCCTACGAGAACTCCGACGACGGCATCGACATCTGGGCCTCGACCGACACCCTGGTCGAGCGCAGCGCCTCGTTCCGCAACGGCCGGGGCACGGTCGGCAACGGGATGGGCTTCAAGCTCGGGCGCAACGGCATCTCGTCGGGCAACGTGGTGCGCTTCAACGTCGCCTTCTCGAACCGGGCCCACAACTTCACCGACAACGGCGCGGGGGGCCTGGAGATCTACAACAACACGTCGTTCGACGCCGGCGGCTTCGGCTTCGCCGTCCGCGGGCGGCCGGGGATCGAGCGCTCGCTGGTGGCCAACAACATCAGCTTCCGCGACGCGCAGGGCGTCCTCATCGACGTCGAGGCGGCCGGCGGCACGAGGCCGACAAGCCGCAACAACACCTGGGACCTGGGCATCTCCGACCCGCTGTTCGTCTCCACCGACCCTGCCTCCCCCGACTTCCTCAGGCTGCGGCCCGACAGCCCCGCCATCGACGCGGGCCTCGACGTGGGCCTGCCGTTCCTCGGCGCCGCGGCGGACCTGGGCGCGTTCGAGGCGCAGGACGACGTGGCGGCCGACGCCAACGCGCTCGGGGCGCTCGCGTCCCAGGCCGACCCGCTCGGCACGGGGAGCGACCCGGACGCCGAGGACCGCTAGCCCGCCGGCGGCCCAGCGTCAGTCGGCCAGCCTGAACGCGTCGACGGCCGCGCCGTGGGCGAGCCACCGCGCCCACCGCTCGGACGCGTCGGCGTCGAGGAGCCCCCGGACCTCGAGGCGGGCGAGCCAGTCGCAGGTCGTGCGCCGCCAGACGTCGTGCCTGGCGTAGAGCATCGGCAGCGACCTGGCGTCGTCGACGAAGCCGGCCAGCTTGGCGAAGCCGGCGATCTCGACCACGGCGCCCAGGTAGCGCTCGATGCCGTGCACCGAGTCGTGGAACCACCAGGGGCTGCCGAGCCTGACGGCCGGGTAGTGGCCGGCGAGGGGCGCGAGCTCACGCGAGTAGGTGGCCTCGTCGAGCGTGTAGACCACCAGGCGGAAGCGCTCGTCGCCGCCGAAGGCGTTGAGGAGCGACTGCAGGCCGCGGGTGAGGTCCATCGCCACGGGGACGTCGGCGCCCATCTCGGGGCCGAAGCGGTCGAGGAGGCGCAGGTCGTGGTTCCTCAGGCTGCCGAGGTGGAGCTGCATGACGAGCCCGTCCTCCGTGGCCATGCGCGCCATCTCGAAGAGCATGTGAGCGTGGAAGCGCTCGGCGTCCGCGCCGTCGGCCTGACCCTGCAGCGCCCTGGCGAAGAGCTCGGCGGCGCTGTCGTTGTCCATCGCCTCCAGCGACGAGCTCGTCGTGGCGTGGTCGCTGGCCGCCGCGCCGGCCTCCCTGAAGGCGCGCCGCCGCGCCGCGATCGCCTCCACGAAGGCCTCGAGGGAGTCGACCTCGAAGCCCACCAGCGCGGCGAGCCGGTCGAGCCTGTCGCGCCAGCCCGGGTCGGCGACCTGCATCAGCGCGTCCGGCCTGAACGTCGGCACCACGCGCAGGCCCGCGTCCTGCGCGTCGCGGTGCTCCTCCAGCGTCGCGTCGGCCGGGTCGGTCGTCGCCAGGAACTCGACGCCGAACCGCTTCATCAGCTCCCGCGGCGCCAGCTCGGGCGAGGACAGGGCCTCGGCGAGCGCGTCGAAGAGCCTGTCGGCGTTCTCCGCGGAGGGACGCTCCCGCACGCCGAAGACGTGCACGAGGGCGGTCTTCAGCCAGAGGCCCGCGGGCGTGCCGTCGAAGAGGTCGAAGCGCTCGCAGAAGCGGCGCCACACCGCCCGGGGGTCGCGCTCCGCCTCGCCGCCGCCGCCGGCGGGCACCAGGCCGAGGTCCTCGTGCGCCACGCCGTGCGCGTACAGGCGCCCGAAGACGTAGTGGTCCGAGGTGACGAACAGCGTCGCCGGGTCGGCGGGTCGGGCGCCCTCGTCGGCCAGGTGCCGCGCGTCGACGTGGCCGTGGGGGGAGACGATGGGCAGCCCCTTCACCGCGTCGTGCAGCTCCCGCGCCCTGGCGCGCACGCCGGGGTCGGGCGAGAAGCACCTGTCCGGGTCTAGGTTCCAACCGTCCCTGGCCATGGGCGACGCCCGACTAACCCTTAGCACAGGCCGTCCGGCGTCTGGTGATACCGTCTGCTGGTGCTCAAGCTCCGCGACCTAGGCCCCGTGGACCAGCTCAGGGCCGGCCGGCTGCCGCGGCGGTTCGCCCAGCTCGTCTTCGGCCTCTTCGTCTTCGGCCTCTCCATCGCGCTGCTCCTGGCCGCGAACCTCGGCGCCATGCCCTGGGACGTGCTGCACCAGGGCCTGGCCGGGCGCCTGCCCCTCTCGATAGGCACCGTGATGATCCTCACCGGCCTCGCCGTGCTGCTCCTGTGGGTGCCCCTGCGCGAGACGCCGGGCGTCGGCACCGTCGCCAACGCCGTCCTCATCGGCCTGTTCACCGACCTGTGGCTGCGCGTGCTGCCCGACCCCGCCGCTCTGCCCGGAGGGCTGGCCTGGCGCGTGGCGTACGCCGCCGCCGGCATCGTCGTGAACGGCTACGCCACGGCGCTCTACATGGGCAGCCAGTTCGGGCGCGGCCCGCGCGACGGCCTCATGACCGGCCTGGCCCGCGTCACGGGCCGCTCGATCCGCCTGGTGCGCACGGGCATCGAGGTCGTCGTCGTGGCCGCCGGCTTCCTGCTCGGCGGCGTCGTCGGCTGGGCCACGTTGGCGTTCGCGCTGAGCATCGGGCCGCTCGTGCAGGCGTTCCTGCCCTACACGGTCGTGGAGCTGCCCGACCGTCAGTGGCCCACGGCGTCGGAGTCCACGCCGCGGCCCCTGTCGAGGGCGCTCAAGGCCGTCATCTCGTCGGGCGTGAGGTCGAAGGAGTAGACGTCTAGGTTCTCGCGCAGCCTGTCCTCGTGCGAGGTCTTGGGTATGGGCACGAGGCCGAGCTGCAGGTGCCAGCGCAGAACGACCTGCGCCGGCGTCCGTCCGTGGGCCGCCGCGACGCGCGCCACCACGGGGTCGGAGAGCAGCTCGCCCCCCTTGCCCAGGGGGCTGTACGAGACCGTCACGATGCCGTGCTCGTCGTGGTAGCGACGGTGGTCCTCGCGCGTGACGTAGGGGTTGAGCTGGACCTGGTTCACGGCCGGGACCGTCGCGGTCTCCCTCGCGAGCCTCTCGAGGTGCGCGGGCTTGAAGTTCGACACGCCGATCGAGCGGACCAGCCCGGCGTCCCGCAGGCGCTCGAACGTGCGCCAGGTGTCCACGTAGAGGTCGCGCGCGGGCAGCGGCCAGTGTATCAGCAGCAGGTCCACGTACTCGAGCCCCAGCCGGACCAGCGAACCGCGCAGGCCGATCTCGGCCTTGCCGACGCCCATGTGCTCCCCGTCGACCTTCGTCGTGACGAAGACCTCCTCGCGGGGCAGGCCGCTGGCGGCGATCCCGCGGCCCACGCCGCGCTCGTTGCCGTAGCGGACCGCCGTGTCGACGTGGCGGTAGCCGAGCTCCAGCGCCCTCGCGACGACGCGCTCGGCCTCGGCGTCGTCCATGGGCCAGGTCCCCAGCCCCAGCGTGGGCATCGTGCGGCCGTCGTTCAAGCGGATGCGCTGCGCCATGGCCAAGGGTAAACGCTGCTGTCGGTACGATGGGAGGCGCCGAGCCGCCGCGGCGTCGGCCGGGCGGCCGGGGATGGGGTGAGTTGGTGAGCAGAGCTGTCTTCGTCCGCGAGCACGGCGGCCCCGAGGTCCTGCGCCTGGAGGACCGGGAGCTCCCGCCGCCCGGGCCCGGCGAGGTGCGCCTCAGGCACCGCGCCATCGGCCTCAACTTCATCGACACCTACCAGCGCTCCGGCCTCTACAGGATGACCCTGCCGTTCGTGGCCGGGAACGAGGCGGCCGGCGACGTCGTCGCCGTGGGCGAGGGCGTGACCGACGTGAAGGTCGGCGACCGCGTCAGCTACCAGGGGCCGGTGGGCGCCTACGCCGAGGAGCGCAACATCCCGGCCGCTCGGCTCGTGCCCATCCCCGACGGGGTCGACTACGAGACCGCCGCGGCGGTGACCCTCAAGGGCGTCACGGCCTACTACCTGCTGCACGAGACCTGGAGGGTGAAGCCGGGCGAGACCGTGCTCGTGCACGCGGCCGCGGGCGGTGTCGGGTCGCTGCTGGTGCCGTGGGCGAAGCACCTCGGCGCCGTCGTGATCGGCACCGCCGGCACGCGCGAGAAGGTCGAGCGCGCCAAGGCCCTCGGCGCCGACCACGTCATCGACTACTCGTCCGAGGACTTCGCGCAGCGGGTGCGCGAGCTCACCGGCGGGCGCGGCGTCGACGTCGTCTACGACGGCGTGGGACGCGCCACGTTCGAGGGCTCGCTCGACAGCCTGCGCCCGCGCGGGCTGCTCGTCTCCTACGGCAACGCGTCGGGTCCCGTGTCGATCCCGAGCCTCGTGGTCCTCGCCGAGAAGGGCTCTCTCTACGTCACGCGGCCGACCACGGCCACCTACATGGCCACGACCGAGCAGCTCCGCACCGCGGCCGCGGCCGTGTTCGACGCCGTGGCGCGGGGCGTGCTCGAGGTGAAGGTGAACCAGCGCTTCGCGCTGGCCGACGCCGCCGAGGCCCACAGGGCGCTGGAGTCCCGCCGGACCACCGGCTCCACCGTGCTGCTGCCCTAGGACGGCCGCGCGCGTCCGGCCCGGACGCCGGCCGGCCGGGCCCCGCCGTGGGGAGGCGAGTCGCCGAGCCGTCAAGACCAGAGGCGCCGAGCGGCGCGCCGAGCCGTCCAGACCAGGGGCGCCGAGCCGTCGGGCTCCGAGTGGCCGAGCGACACACCGCGCCCCGCCGCACCGGCGGCTAAGGTGCTGCCAGTGCGGGAGATCCTCGAGTCCACGTTCCGCCGTGCCCTGGAGGGCGCCGACCCGCGCGTGCTGACGCTGCGGGCCCTGCCCGACGAGCGCCCCGCACTCGTACTCGCCGTCGGCAAGGCCTCGCTGCCGATGCTGAGGGCCGCTCTGTCGCGCTTCCCCGGCGTGCCCTGGCTCGCGACCCCGCCGGCGGCGCGGGCCGCCGGACGCGGAGCGGGCGAGGAGCCGCTCCCGGCGGGCGGCGAGCTGCTGCCCGGGTCCCACCCGCTGCCCGACGCGAGGAGCGTCGCCGCGGCCGACCGCGCGCTCGCGTCGGCGGCGCGCCTCTCCACCGACGACCTGCTCCTGCTGCTCGTCTCCGGCGGCGGCAGCTCCCTGTGGAGCGCGCCCGAGCACGTGGACCTCGAGGAGAAGCGGCGGCTGACCGCGCACCTGCAGCGGGCCGGCGCCGACATAGGCGAGCTGAACGCGGTCAGGCGCCACCTGTCGCGGATCAAGGGGGGCGGCCTGCTGGCCGCCACGCGGGCGCGCGTCCTGTCGCTGCTCCTCTCCGACGTGCCGGGCGACGCCCCGTGGGACATCGCCTCGGGGCCCGGCGTCGCCGACCCCACCACCTTCGACGACGCCCTCGCCGTGCTGGCCCGCTACCCGGGCGAGGCGACGCTGGCGGCGGCGGACTGCTTCCGGCGCGGCGCGCGCGGCGAGCTGCCCGAGACCGTCAAGCCGGGCTCCGCGGCCGACGCCAGGTCCGCCGCCACGGTGGCCGGGACCTCGCGGACGCTGCTCGAGGAAGCCGCCGCCTACCTCGAGCGGAGCCTCGACGTGCAGGTGATCCAGCTCCACCACGACCTGGGAGGCGAGGCCGGCGAGCTGGCCGACCGCCACGCGCAGCTCGTGGCGGCCGTGCTCCACGGCGCCGAAACCAGGCCGCTGCTGCCGCTCCTCGCCGCCGACCCGCCCTACGTCGCCTGGCGTCTCGGGCGCCTGGAGCGCTCGCGCCCGGCGGCGCTCCTGAGCGCCGGCGAGGCCACGGTGACGGTCCGCGGCTCCGGCCGCGGCGGACGCAACCAGGAGTTCGCCCTCGCGTTCGCCCTGGCGCTCCGCGAGCGAGCGCCGGACGCGAACGTCTGGGCGCTGTCGGCGGGGTCGGACGGCATCGACGGCGCCAGCGAGGCGGCGGGCGCGTTCGTCACGCCCGACACGCTGTCGCGCGCGGCCGCGCTGGGCCTCGACGCCGCCGCGATGCTGCGCGACAACGACTCCGCCGGCTTCTTCTCGCGCCTGGGCGACCAGCTCGTGACGGGGCCCACCGGGCACAACCTCAACGACCTCAGGGTCGTGCTGCTCCCGCCCGCCGAGGCCTCGCCAGGGGCGTGACGTCCGTCACCGCCGTGTGCCCGGCGGCACTGACCCGGTGCCTCCCTGCCCCTATACATGTGTCACCGGCAGAGCGCCTGACTCCGAGCTCGTCGGTCGATGACGGGAGCAGGTTCCTTGTCGCTGCGCTGAGGGGCCGCGTTGGAGCGGCGAGTGAGGGAGGAAGCGCGTGAACATCCTGCTGTGGATCATCTTCGGAGCGCTCGCGGGCTGGATCGCCAGCGTCATCATGGGGACCCGCGGCCAGAGCGTGGTGGTCGACATCATCCTCGGCATCATCGGGGCGATCGTCGGCGGGTGGGTCTTCAACCGGTTCGGCGCCCAGGGCGTGACGGGGTTCAACCTGCCCAGCCTGCTGGTCGCCATAGTGGGCGCGATCATCATCATCGCCATAGCCCGGCTGTTCCGCAGAGCGTAGCCGGGCGCACGAAGCCCCATCGGCAGCGGCCGGGCGCGATGTCGCCCGGCCGTTCTCGTGGGCCTCGCACATGTGGCTGCCACGCGCTTAACACGGCACCGTCCTAGGTTGGGCTCGTGACCGCGAGAGAGGCGCAGCCGGGTTCGGCGCGCCACGGTCTGGCAGCGACGAGGGAGGTTCGCTCATGAACAGGGACGTGCTGCAGGGCAACTGGAAGCAGCTCAGGGGCTCCATCAAGGAGCAGTGGGGCAAGCTCACCGACGACGACCTCACGATGGCCGAGGGCAACTACGACCAGCTCGTCGGCCGCATCCAGGAGCGCTACGGCTACAGCCGCGACGAGGCGCAGCGCCGCCTCGACGAGTGGCTCGACGCCCACGGGCGCGAGGCGGGCTTCGGCAGGGCCTAGCCAGGCGGTCGGAGCCGAGCCGGGGCGGCCCCCGGGCGGCCCCACGCCGAGTGACCTGCGGCCCCGTGGGAGCGAGTTCCCACGGGGCCGTCGCGTGACGGTACGCGGTCCTCTCGGCGAACGCCCTCGCGGACGCCCCGTGAACGAAGACCGGCGCGCTGCTACCATCCGGCATGGACCCCAGCCGGTCACCAGCTGTCGACATCGCCGCCGACGCCGGCGAGTCGTTCGGCCGGTACGCGGTGGTGGACGAGGCGGCGCTGTTCCCCCACCTCACCTCGGTCCACCTGGCCTGCGGCTTCCACGCCGGTGACCCCGCGGGCCTGCGGCGCTCGATCGCCACGGCCCTCGAGTCCGGCCTGGCGCTCGGCGCCCACCCCGGCTACCGCGACCTCGTCGGCTTCGGCCGCCGGCACATGAGCGTCTCCACCGACGAGCTGTTCGCCGACGTCGTCTACCAGCTCGGCGCCCTGTCCGCGCTCGTCGCCGTGGCCGGGGCCCGGCTCAGCCACGTGAAGGCGCACGGCGCCCTCCACACCGACCTCCACGGCAACGAGCGCCTCGCCGACGCCTTCGCCCGCGCCGTGGCGGCCTTCGACCAGCGGCTGCCCGTGGTGATGCTCGCCGGACCCGGCGGGGAGATGGCCAGGTCCGCGGTCGAGAGGGTGGGCGTGCGCGTCGTGACCGAGGCCTTCCCCGACAGGGCCTACCTCTCCAGCGGCGAGCTGGCCCCGCGCTCGATGGCCGGGGCCACGATCTCCGACCCCGAGGCGGTCGCGGCGCGCGCGGTGGCTTTCGCGACCGGCGAGCCCGTGGCGGCCCTGGACGGCGGCGAGGTGCTGGTGACGGCCCAGACGCTGTGCGTCCACGGCGACGGTCCGGGCGCCCCGGCCGTCGCGGCGGCGGTGAGGTCGGCCCTCGAGGCGGCCGGCGTGGCGGTGCGGCCCTTCTGAGCCGAGCGCGGCCGGTGCCGGCGGGCGCCGCCTGGACCTACCTGCGCGGCGAGCCCTACGTGGCGCCGCCGGTGGTCGAGGCCCTGCTGACTCTGCCCGGCGTGCGCGACGTGCTGCCCGCCTACGACTCGACGCTCGTCGAGCACCTGCCGGGACGCCCCGGCGGGGACGACCTCCTCCGCGCCGCGGACGCCGCCGGAGAGGCCGCCGTGGGCCAGGGCCGGCTCGTCGAGGTGCCCGTCGTCTACGGCGGCGAGCACGGCCCCGACCTGGCCGAGGTCGCGGCGCGCGCCGGCCTGTCGCCGGAGGAGGCCGCGGCCAGGCACGCCGGCGCCGAGTACGTCGTGCGCGCCGTGGGCTTCTCGCCCGGCTTCCCGTTCCTGAGCGGCCTGCCCCCCGACCTCGCCGCGCCGCGCCGCCCCGAGCCGCGCGCCAGGGTGCCGGCGCACTCCGTGGGGATCGCGAACCACCAGTCGGGCGTCTACCCCGTCCCGAGCCCGGGGGGCTGGAACCTCGTCGGCCGCGCCCTCGCGTCCGTCTACGACCCGCGGCGCGAGGAGCCGTTCCTCCTCGGCGTGGGCGACCGCGTGCGCTTCGTGCCGGTCCCGCCGGGGCGCGGCTCGCCGCCGCCCGACCCGGAGCCGCTCGAGCTGCTGCCGTCCGAGCCGGCGCTGCCGGTGCTCGAGGTCGCCTCTCCCGGCCTCCTCGACCTCGTCGTCGACGCCGGCCGCTTCGGGGTGGGCCGCTTCGGCCTGGCACGCGGCGGGCCGCTCGACGCGCCGGCCGCCCGCCTGGCGAACCAGCTCGTGGGCAACGACCCCGCCGCGCCCGTGCTCGAGCTCACGCTGACCGGTCCGGTCCTGCGCGCCCTGGCCGGGTGCGTGGTGGCGGTGACGGGCCCGGCGCTGGAGCCGCGCCTGAACGGGGCGCCGGCGCCCACGTACCAGGCCTTCGCCGTCCGGAGGGGAGACGAGCTGCGCTTCGTCCCCACGGGCGCGGGCGTCCGCTCCTACCTGGCCGTGGCGGGCGGCTTCGACGCGCGGCGGTTCCTCGGCAGCGCCAGCGTGGACCTGCGGGGGCTCGTCGGACGCCCCCTGCGCGCCGGCGACGTGCTCGGCCGGTCGGCCGCGTCCGCGCCGCCCACGGGCAGGCGCTTCGAGCCCCACGGTGCGCGGCCGAGGAGCGGCGGACCGTTCGGGCGCGTGGCCGTGGTGCGGCTGCTGCCGGGTCCGCAGCGCGACCCCGAGGCCTGGGCGGCGCTGCTGGCGGGCGAGTTCGAGGTCGCGGCGGCCGACCGCGTGGGCGTGAGGCTGGCCGGCGCGGCGGTGCCCGGCGGCGAGGTCACCTCGGAGGGCGTGCCCATCGGCGCCGTGCAGGTCCCGCCCGGCGGCCGCCCGATCGTGCTCCTGGCCGACCGCGGCACGCTGGGCGGCTACGCCAAGCCGGCCGTCGTGCACCCCGGTGACCTGCACCGCCTGGCCCAGCTCAGGCCCGGCGACGGGCTGCGCTTCGTGGCGGCGCCCGGCCGCCGCTAGCGCGGCGTGCCGAACACCTGCGTCCAGAACGTCCCGGCGCGGCCCACGCCCAGCTCGGCGTAGCCGGCGTCCATGATGTTGCGGCAGTGCGAGGGGCTCGCCAGCCAGCCGGCGACGACCGAGCTCACGTCCTCGTAGCCCCAGGCGACGTTCTCGGCCAGCCGCGACCAGACGTAGCCCTGGCGCTCCGCGCGCTCGACGACGGTCCCGCCGTCCGACCCGACGTGGGTGAGCGTGCCCGTCCGGAGCATGTCCTCGCTGTGCGCCTGCGCCGCCGCCGAGAGGCGCGCGTTCAGCCGCAGCGGGCCCGCCGCCGGGAACGACGCGTCGCCGCACGACCGCGGCTGGGCGCGGGCGGCGTTCACCTCCGCGAGCATCGCCGCGGCGAGCGGGTCGCCGGCGCGGGCCGGGCGCTCGGCGGGGGCGCAGGAGGCGGCCAGGGCGAGGCAGGCGAGGCAGGCCAGCGGGAGGACGCGGCGCCGCGCCGCCCGCCGCGCCTCAGGAGTAGCCGTACCCGTACCCGTAGCCGTAGCCGTAGTCACCGGCGCGGCCAGAGGCCTTCTCCATGTTCGTCGCGACGAGGCCCAGGGTCCTCACGCCGACGCGCTCGAGCAGCTCGATCGAGGCCCCCACCGACCGCCTGTCGGTGTCGGGCAGGCTGACGGCCAGCACGACGCCCGTCGTGTGGGGCGCCATCGTCAGGGCGTCGGCGACGGGCAGTATGGGAGGGCTGTCGATGATGATGACGTCGTAGTCCTCCTTGAACCGGCCCAGCAGCGCGGAGAAGCCGCGCGAGAGCAGCTCGGTGGGCGAGGGGGCCGCCTCGAACTGGGGCAGGACGCGGAGGGTCCCGGCGCCGAGGTCCACGTCCGTGGGCCCGCCGTCGACGTCCGGGTCGGCGAGCAGCTTCTCCACGGTGGGCGTGCGGTCGCCCTGACGCCTCCCGCTCGGCTCGATCCCGAAGACCTGGGCGACCATCGGCTTGCGCAGGTCGCCGTCGATGAGCAGCGTGCGGTAGTCGTTGCGGGCGAAGCTCTCGGCCAGGCTGCAGGAGACGGAGGTCTTGCCCTGGCCGGCGCCGGCGCTGGTGACGAGGAGGACCTTGGGGTGCGCGGCGCTGGTCGCGAAGGTGAGGTTCGTGCGCAGGTAGCTCGAGGCCTCGCGCGGCAGCAGCCGGGTGCCCGGCGCCAGGCGCGGGAACTCGGCCAGCAGGGGCAGGTCGGTCGAGCGCACCAGGTCCTCCCCGCCGCGGAAGCGGGTGTCGAGGGCGTCGCGGAGCAGCACCAGCCCGTAGACGAGGAACGTGCCGAGGACGAACGCCAGCGCGGCGTTGCGCACGGGGCGCGGCGCCACGGGCTCGAGCGGGGGCGCCGCCGGCTCGAGGACCTCGAGCAGCCCGACCGCCGACGTCAGCAGGGCGCGCGCGGCGTTGAGCTGGTTCGTGCGCTCGGCGCGGAGGGAGCGCAGGCCCTCGAGCTGCTCCGGGCTCTCCTCGCCCTCTCCCGCCGCCGCGGCGATCTCCTCGGTGATGGCCTGGAGCTGGCTCTCGAGCGTCTTGACGACGTTCTGCAGGTTCTGCGTCGCCCGGTCCTCGTCCCAGCGCAGCAGGGCCATGGCGAGGGCGTTGGCGCTCGCGGCGGCCGCCTCGCGGTCGCCGTCGCGGACGGAGATGCGTATGAGGCTCGACTGCTGGGCGTTCTCCACCCGCACGTCGACGGTGCGCTCGAAGCGCTCGAGCTCGGCGGTGGTCGGCTGCTCGACGCCGAGGGTCGCCAGGGCGTCGGCGAGCACCGGCGAGCTGGTCGCGGCCGCCTGGTAGGCGGTCACGTCGATGACGGGAGCGGTCACCAGGGAGACGCCGAAGGACCCCTGCAGCGAGCTGTTCGGCCGGCTCGCCAGGAGGGTGGCGGAGGCCTTGTAGTCCGGCGCCATCCTGGCGCTCAGCAGGTAGGTGAGCGCCGCCGACCCCACGGCCACCGCCAGCGCGAACGGCAGCCCGCGCCGCAGCAGCATGAAGAGGTCACGTAGCGTCGGTTCCTGTTGTTCGTCCACTTCCTTCCACCCCAGCGCCGCGTCTCCCATGACCCCCATGACGCTCGCGCGGCTGCGGCCGCGTCGTATTCGCGAAGGTTAACACCGTCTCCCAATTCCCAAAGAGGCGGCTGGTAACCTTCTCGGATGTTCGCTACCCGGAACTGGGCCGTCCTGATCGCGGCGCTCCTGCTGGCGTCGGTCGCGGCGCAGCCCGCACCGGCGGAGCCGGAGGAGCGGCCGCCCGCCGCTCAGCCCGCCGAGGCGGGGCCCGAGGAGCAGCCCGACGCGGCGGGGTCCGACGAGGAGGGGACGCCCGCCCTCGCCGCCATAGGCATATCCGCCGGCTTCCCCAGCTACCAGACGATCGCCCCCACGCTGTCGCTCCAGTCGGGGCACTTCGGCTTCCAGGCCAAGGCGAGCTGGACGCCGGTGGGCCCCTACGTCGGGCTGCAGGTCCGCGCCTACCCGCCGCTGCCGATCCCCGTGCCCGTGTTCGTGGGCGTGGGCGCCGGCTTCTACGGACGCGACATCAGCTACCACGCCGCGCTCGGCGCCCACGTGCCCCTGGGGCTCAACGCCCGCTTCGACATCGAGGGCGGCATCGCCTCGGTGCCCCTGCTGGGCGGGCGCGGCTGGGCGCCCCACCTCGCCGCGGGGCTCAGCTACGCGTTCCCCGTGGAGACGGGCGCCGGGGAGGGCATAGAGGGCGGCGTCGGGGCGCTGGCGCCCGGCTGCGCCGAGCCCACGGAGCCCGACGAGAGCGCGCTGGAGGGCGCCCTGGCCAGCACCGTGCGCGAGTTCATCCGCAGCGCCCGCGCCACCTACGGCAGCGTCTACCGGAACCTCTCCTACAGCTACGACGTCAAGAGCACGACGATCGACGGCGACTCCGCGACCGTGGTCGTCGAGTACTCCGGCAGCGTCACCGAGATCGCCACCGGCAAGCGGCTCTCGGCGTCGGGCGAGGCGTCGGCGACGTTCGTGTGGACCGGCTGCGCCTGGTCGAGCACCGGCGTCAGCTACTGAGCCTGGCCGCCACCCGCGCCGTGGCCCTCAGGCCCTCGGCCAGGGACGTCGCGGGCGGCGAGCCGAAGCGGCGCGTCAGGAGCGTGACGTCGGCGCGCGAGTGCCGCACGTCGCCCGCTCGCGGCGGGCCGAACTCGACGTCGGGCCGCGTTCCCAGCGCCTCCCCGACGGCCTCGGCCAGCTCGAGCACGCTCACGCTCACGCCCCGGCCGACGTTCGTCACGGGCAGGTCGCCCTCGTCGTCGCCCGCCCCGGCCAGCGCGCGGGCCAGCACGTCGACGACGTCGCTCACGTAGACGAAGTCGCGGGTCTGGAGCCCGTCGCCGTCGACGACGAGCGGCAGGCCCGCCGCGGCGCGGTCCAGGAACACGCTGATCACGCCCGAGTAGGGGCTCCTCGGGTCCTGCCGCGGCCCGTAGACGTTGAAGAAGCGGAAGGCGTGCCCCCGCAGCAGGCCGGAGCGGTGGTAGTGGCCGAGGTAGTGCTCGCCGGCGAGCTTGTCGGCGGCGTAGGGCGAGAGAGGCAGCGGCCTGGCGTCCTCGCGCAGGGGCAGGTCCCGCGCGTCGCCGTAGACGGCGGCCGAGCTGGCGTAGACGAACCGCCCCACGCCGGCCGCGGCGGCGGCCTCGAGGACCGTGACGGTGCCGACGAGGTTCGCGCGCAGGGTCCGCAGCGGACGCTCGATCGACTCCGCCACCGAGGCGACGGCGGCCAGGTGGCACACGGCGTCGCAGCCCCTCACCGCCTCGTCCGCGGCCGCTGCGTCGGCCGCGTCGCCCACGAGCAGCTCGACCCCGAGCCGCTCCAGCAGGTCACCGTGGCGTCCGCTGGAGAGGTCGTCGAGCACGCGCACGTCGTGGCCGGCCGAACGCAGGCGCTCGACGAGGTGCGAGCCGATGAAGCCCGCGCCCCCCGTCACGAGCACCCTCACGCCGGCCTCCCCGGCGCGCGGCGCCCCCGCGGACGTCCCGCCGGCCTGGCGGCGACGAGCCCGACGACGTTCGCGCGCACGCGGCCGAGCCACGCCATCAACTGGCGCAGCTCGATGCGGTCGACGGCGCGCGGCTCGGCGACGAGCACGACGGCGTCGGCGCCGGCGGCCCGCTCCAGCGCCTCTCCGGAGGCCAGGACAGCGGCCACCACCCGCACCGCCCGCGACGCGCCCGACTCCGCGTAGAGCCTGTCGAGCGCCGTCGCCACCTGCTGCACGGCCTGGCCGGCGACGCCGGCCACCAGGACCTCGCCGCCGGGCCGGACGGTGCGGTCGAGGTGCGCCTTGAGGAAGCGGAGCTCGCCCAGGCCGCTGCCGCGCGCGATGGCGGTCCGCCTGGTGAGGTCGGCGAGCACGGGCACGCCGGCCACGTCGGCGAGCCCGGAGGCGGCGTGCACGCGCCTGTCCGCGCCGGCGCGCACGAGCGCGACGGCCAGCACGACCATCGCCGTGAGGGCGAACACCGTCACGGCGTTCACGAGGGGGCTGGGCGCCACCTGCGACGCGCGCGTCGCCGGCTGCAGGAACTCGAGGTTGCCGCGCGCCACCACCGCCTGGGACCGCGCCACCGCGATCGCGTCGCGCACGCTGACTGTGAGGAGCGAGACGGCCGCCACCTGCGGCAGGTCAGCGCGGCTGCCACTGGCGCGCAGGTCGGCGAGCTGGTCCCCGAGCGTGGCGAGCTGCTCCTCGAGGGAGAGCGTGACCCGCGCGGCCGCGGAGCGCGCCCTGGCATCGTCCCAGGCCACGAGCGCGTCGGCGACGGCGTTCGCCCGCGCCATGGCGGTCTCCCTGTCGTGGGCCCTGGCGCCGACGACGAGCGTGATCGAGCGCGTGCTCTCGTCCCAGCGGAGCGTCATGCCGTCGCGCAGGTCCTCCACGAGCGCGGGGTCGGGCGCGTCGCCGGGGGTGCCCGTGAGGCGCGAGGCGGCGTCCGCGAGCAGGGCGGCGCTGCGCAGCGCCGCCTGGTAGGCGCGGGGCGTCAGGGGCGGCGCCACGGGCGGCTCTTCGCCCGTGGCGAGCTCGACCGTGCGCAGCGGGGCGAGCAGCGTGGCCTCGGCGAGGAAGACGGGGGCGGCGCGCTGGCTCGACGCGTAGGCGAGGTAGGCGGCGGGGACTCCGAGCAGGAGGGACCACGTCGCCACCGTAACCAGGAAGCGCCGCAGCGTGGGCCACGGCAGGCTCATCTCGGGCGGCGCCGTCCCGGCGGCCACCCGGCTTCAGCCGGCCGCGGCCGGAGCCAGGCCCGCGCCCGGCGCCGCGGACTCCTGCGCGCCCCTGAAGCTGCAGCCCTCGAGGTAGGCCTCGAGCAGCGCCCTGATGCGCTGGTGGTCGCCCCGCTGCGCCGCGTCCTGCAGCGCGTCGACGGCGGCGTAGAGCGTCTGGGGGTCCATCGGCTCGGCGCGGGCCACGAAGATCTTCTCGTGCCGGGTGCGCGAACCCTGCTCCTTCTCGGTCATCAGCTCCTCGACCAGGCGCTCGCCCGGGCGCATGCCGGTGAAGCGGATCGGGACGTCGATGTCGGGCCGCAGGCCCGAGAGGCGGATGAGGTCGCGGGCGAGGTCGAGGATCTTGACGGGCTCGCCCATGTCGAGGATGTAGACCTCGCCGTTCCGCCCGAGGCTCGAGGCCTGCAGGACGAGCTGCGCCGCCTCGGGGATCGTCATGAAGTAGCGCACCATGTCGGGGTGCGTGACCGTGACGGGCCCGCCGGCGGCGATCTGGGCCTTGAAGATGGGGATGACGCTGCCGCGGCTGCCGAGCACGTTGCCGAAGCGCACCGACACGAACCGCTGATCCGGTCCGGCGCGCCTGGCGGCGTCCTGCACCAGGTACTCGACGAGCCGCTTGGTCGCGCCCATCACCGACGTGGGGTTCACGGCCTTGTCCGTCGAGATGTTCACGAAGTGCGAGACGCCGTACTTCAGCGCCATCTGGACGAGGTTCCGGCTGCCGACGACGTTGTTGAAGATCGCCTCCTCCGGGTTCTCCTCCATGAGCGGCACGTGCTTGTGGGCCGCGGCGTGGAAGACGACCTCGGGGCGGTAGCGGCTGAAGACGTAGTCGAGGCGGGCGCCGTTCTGGATCGCTCCGATCACGCCGTGGTAGCGCACCTCGGGCCAGTCGCGGTCGAGCTCGCGCTCGAGCGTGTAGATGCTGTTCTCGCCGTGCCCGAAGAGGATCAGCTCCGCCGGCTCGAAGCGGCAGATCTGGCGCACGAGCTCGGAGCCTATCGAGCCGCCGGCGCCGGTGATCATCACGCGCTTGCCGCGCAGGTAGCCGAGGATGCTGCCCACGTCGAGCTGCACCGGCGGCCGGCCGAGCAGGTCCTCGATGTCGACCTCGCGTATGCGCTTCAGGTCGACCTTGCCGGCGAGGACCTCGTACATGCCGGGGACGATCTTGTAGGTGAGGTTCGGCCGGGCGCGCCTGACCTGCTCGATGACGTTGCGCACCTCGTTGCCGCCGTGCGAGGGGATGGCGATGAGGACCTCGTCGATCTCGCGCTCGAGGATCACGCGCGCGGCGTCGGCCACCCGCCCCAGTACGGGCACGCTGGCGACGCGCTGGCCGACCTTCGAGGGGTCGTCGTCGAGGAAGGCGACGGGCTTCATGCCGGTCTCGGGGTGGCGCAGCAGCTCGCGCGCCACCAGCGCGCCGGCCTCGCCGGCGCCCACGACGAGCACGCGCTTGCGGAAGTCGGGCCCCACGACCGTGGCCTGGTGCTGCTCGTGCCGGTAGCGGGCGGCGGCCCGCACGGCGGCCATGAGCAGGAACGTGACGGTGCCGTCGAGCACGGCGACGGAGCGCGGGATGCCCACCGCGGGCCCGCCGGCGACGAGCGCCGCGGAGCCCACGACCACGACGAACCCGCCCAGCAGGGCGAGCGCGCCCAGGTCCCTGAACGACACGTTGCTCCACGAGCGCCGGTGCAGGTCGAAGGAGAAGTACGCCACGGCCTTGAGGGCCAGCGACACCGCGAGGGCGATGAGGAAGGGCTGGGCGTCGGGCAGGCGCTCGAGCCGCAGCACGAAGGCCAGGAGGGTGCCCGCCATGACCGCCACGGCGTCGAAGGCCAGCCTGCCGGCCATGCGCCGCGATAGGCGGCGCGAGCGCCGGCTCCTCGCGGGACCGGCGGCCGTCCGTCCGGCCGCACCGGCTTCGCCCCCGTCGCCCTCGCTCATCGGGACCCCACCGCCGCGGGACAGGCTCTCGGTCGACACGAAGGTCTGAGTCGGGGAAGTAGTTCGGTCGGACAACGCCTGCCTCCAGGACGCGCCATTGTGTTCCCGACGCGTGTTAACCTCGTGATGAGCGCGCTTCGGGCCCCTCATGAAGCCGCCGCGTGCTCCCTGTCGACGCTCTCGATAGCCCCCGCGTTGACCATCGCCCTGAACAGGGGGCTCGTCGCGAGGAGATCGTCGTACGTACCCTGCGCCTGAACCGTCCCGCGGTCAAGGACGTAGATCACGTCGCAGCCTCGCACCGTCGACATGCGGTGAGCGATCATCACGATCGTCTTGCTCCTGCCCAGCTCGCTGACCGCCCTGAAGATGCTCTCCTCGGTGACGTTGTCGAGGGCGCTCGTGGCCTCGTCGAAGACCAGCACCTTGGGGTCGTGGTAGAGGGCGCGCGCGATGCCGAGGCGCTGGCGCTGACCGCCCGAGAGGCGCACGCCGCGCTCGCCGATCATCGTCTGGTAGCCGGCCGGCAGCTCGCTCTCGATGAAGTCGTGCACGTTGGCCAGGCGCGCGGCCCGCTCGACGGCCGCCATGTCGATGTCCTCGCGCCTGACCCCGAAGGCGATGTTGCCGGCGATCGTGTCGTCGGCGAGGTAGATCTGCTGCGGCACGTAGCCGAGGTTCGCCTGCCAGGCGCGTCGGTTCTCGTCCGTGACGGGCACACCGTCGATGAGGAGCTGGCCCTCCTCGGGCTCGAGCAGGCCGAGGAGGATGTCGACGGTCGTCGTCTTGCCCGAGCCGGTGGCGCCCACCAGGCCGACCGTGGTGTTGGCCTCGATGCGCAGGTCGAAGCCGTCGAGCACCGGCCGGAGCGCGCCGGGGTAGGTGAACCTCACGCCGCGCAGCTCGATCGACCTGCCGAAGGGCAGCGGCTCCACCGGTCGGGTCGGCGCCGGGTGCCGGCCCAGCGCCTCGAGGTCGCGGTGCAGGACGTCGATCGACGGGGTGCTGAACCGCAGCGCCGTGAGCGAGGCGAACAGGCTCTGCAGCGCGGGCAGCAGGCGCATCGTGGCGAAGGCGAAGACGCCCAGGGTGGGCACGATGTCCGCCACGCCGTGGCCGCGCAGCAGCAGGACGAGGACGATGATCAGCATGCCGCCGAACGCGATCGTCTCGAAGGCGTAGCGGGGCACGGAGGCGATGACCTGCTGGCGCGCCATCTGCTTCTCGTAGACGCGCGAGTGGCGCGCGAAGCGGCGCAGGAACGGCTCCTCGCGGCCGAGGATCCTGATGTCCTTGATGCCGGAGAGCGCCTCGGACGCCGCCTGGAAGCGCGCCCTGTCTGCCTGCGAGCGCAGGCGGCCGGACTCGGCCATGCCGCGCCGCACGAACAGGAACGTCACGCCGTAGGCGGCGCCGAGGAACCCGAACGTCATGAGGGCCAGCAGGGGGTAGAGGGCCAGGAGCAGGCCGAGGACGAAGAGCGTGACGATGCTCCTGGTGATGAGCTGCAGGGCCGCCAGCACGAACCCGCGCACGGCCTGCTTGACCTCCGAGAGGATGTTCGTCGCCAGACCCGCCGTGTTGCGGTCGAGGAAGAACACGTACGGCTTGGCGAGGTACTCGCGCAGCAGCTTCACCGACAGGTTGTGGTTGAGGTTCCACGAGTAGCGCAGCAGCAGCCACTCGACGAACGCCGTGAAGCCGTTGCCCACGACCAGGAGGACCAGCGCCGCCGCGCCGGCGAAGACGAGGAACGAGTTCAGGCTCGTGAACCCGAGGAGGTCGTACGCCCTGGCCAGGAGGCGGTTGCTCTCCACCACGGTGGGGTCCGTGACGATGGCGAGGAACGGCAGCACCGAGGCGATGCCGACGACCTGCAGCAGGGCCATGGCCGTCACGGCCGGCAGCAGCAGGAGGAAGCGCCGGCGCTCGCGCGCGTCCATGAGCGCGAGCAGCTTGGCGGCGGCCTCGACCACCCCCTTGGACTCGTGCGCGGTCCCCGCCACGGGCGGTAGCTTCGGCTCTCGTCTGGTCATGGGCCGTCGCATGATAGGCCCCTGCCCCGTCTCATCTCGTGACGGCGCCATGAGAGGCATGGCGCCTGTCGCCGCGCCCGCCTGCCCCCCGAGCGTCGAGGGCGCGGCGCCACAGGTCCACGAGCCTGCGCACGGAGGCGGCGTGGTCCATCGTCTCCCCCACCAGTGCCGCCGCCGCCGCGCGCATGGCCGCGTGCGCCTCCGGCCGGGCCAGCACCCGCGCCAGCGACGCGCCCGCGGCGGCGTGGTCGTGGACCTCCACGAGGTAGCCGGTCTCGCGGTCCCGCACGAGCTCCTCGATGCCGAAGGTCCGCGTCGTGATCGCGACGCAGCCGCAGGCCATCGCCTCCTTGACGGCGTTGGGCAGGCGCTCCATGTGCGAGAGGTGGAGCAGGGCCTCGGACGCGGCCAGCTCCTCGAGCACCCGGTCGTGTGCGACGTGGCCGAGGAACGCCACGGCGTCGTCCACGCCGAGCTCCGCCGCGAGGCGTCGCAGCGCGTCCTCGGCGGGGCCGGTGCCCATCACGCGCAGCGTCGCGTGCGGGTTCGTCCTCCTGGCCGCGGCGAACGCCCGCAGGGCGTCGTCGACGCCCTTCGCCGGCACCAGGCGCGAGACGACGGCGACGCGTCCGGGCACCTTGGCCGTCCGGCGGGCGACCGCCGCGATGCGGGCCGTGTCTACGCCGTCGGGCACCAGCTCGACGCGCGAGGGCTCGAGTCCCGTGGCGGCGACGATCTCCGGCACGTTGCAGCGGGCCTGCGTCCGCACGACGTCGGCCAGCGCGGCGGCGGTCCTCGTGCCGGGGAAGCCGCGGTAGATGTCGTAGGCCACGAGGCTCAGCGAGACGACGCACGGCAGACCGCGCCAGCGCAGCAGCGGGACCAGCACGGCGGGGTAGTGGCCCCACTCGAGGTGCACGACGTCGGGGGTGTCCAGCTCCAGCAGCTCGAGGGCCCTGAAGGCGAAGGGCAGCGCGGCCAGGGCCCGCGCGAGGTGGACGGGCTCCTTGGCGCAGGTGCGCGCGAGCCAGGCCAGGGACCGGGCGAGGACCGCCGGCCGGAACAGGGAGGCGGCCAGGCCCGAGACCGTCTCGCCCGGCCCGTTCGCGAGGAGCTCGGCCGCCTCCAGCCTCCGCTCGGCGACGAGGCCCTCCCAGCCGGGGTCGGGCGGCTTGTACGACATGACCCTCACCCGGTGGCCGGCCTCCAGGAGCGACCTGACGCGGGACGAGGCGAAGGTCTCGGCCGGCGCGGGGAACCGCGTCGTCACGACGACGACGTCGAGGGGGCGCTCGGGTAGGGCCGCCGGCGCGCCCTCCTGCGGCCAGGGTCCGGCCACGCCCCGGACGTCCCCCCCGACGCGGGTCATAGGAGGCCGTACACGTCCCGCGCCCGGCGCAGCTCCGGCGGGTCGGGGAAGCGCCTGCGGCCGGCCGCCCTGGCGAGGATCACGGACGCGGTCCTGATGACCAGGGAGAGGTCGTAGGCCAGGGACGCCTCCCGCACGTAGACGATGTCGAGGGCGAGCTTCACGGGCAGGAGGCGCTCGACGTAGGCGTCGACGGCGTCGCCGTGCTGGAGCGTCTCCTCGCCCACGGCGTAGTAGTAGACGCTGCCGGGGCTGGTGATCCCCGGGCGCACCTCCAGCGTCTCCATGTGCGCCGGGGAGTAGTGCCGCGCGACGATGTCCGGGTCCTCCGGGCGCGGGCCGACCAGCGACATGTCGCCCCTGAGCACGTTGAAGAGCTGGGGCAGCTCGTCGACCTTCAGCCGCCGCAGGAGGCGGCCCAGCGGGAACACGCGCGGGTCGTCGCCCGCGGTGATGGGCGCCCCGCCGCCGCCCAAGTGCATGGTGCGGAACTTGTACATGGTGAAGGGCCTGCCGCCCACGCCGACGCGGCGCGCCCTGTAGAGGGCGGGCCCGGGGCTCGCCAGCGGCACCGCCACGGCCACGAGCGCGAGGAGCGGCGACAGGACGAGGAGCGCCGCCGCCGAGAGCACGACGTCGAGCGCCCGCTTGACCGTCCCGCCCAGCGCGGCGGGGCGCGCGGCGCTCAGGGCACCGCCAGCCACCGCGACGCGGCCTCCAGCTGCGCCGCAGCGACGTCCTTGACCTCGCGGATCACGTCCTCGACGTCCTCGTCGGTGAGGCGAGGGTGCAGCGGCAGCGACAGCATGCGCTCGAACGCGTCCTTGGCGACGGGGAAGGCGTCCTCGTCGTAGCCGTACTTGTCGCGGTAGTAGCTCATCATGTGCAGCGGGCGGTAGTGGACGCTGAAGCCGATGTTGCGCCGCTTGAGCTCCTCGACGAACGAGTCGCGGTCGAGCCCGGGCAGGCGCGCCAGGCGCAGCACGTAGAGGTGCCACGCGCTCTCGCCGTAGTCGGCCTCGACCGGCGCCTGGAACCGCTCGTCGGAGCCGAACGCCTCCGTGTAGCGCCGCGCGACCTCGCGGCGGCGCGCGTGGAACGACGCCAGCCTCTCGAGCTGCCGCAGGCCCAGGGCGGCCTGGACGTCGGTCATGTTGTACTTGAAGCCCGGCATCACGATGTCGTACTGCCACGAGCCCGACCTGTCGAAGCGCTTCCAGCCGTCGGCCGACATGCCGTGCAGCCCGATGACGCGCGCCCTCTCGAGCAGCTCGGGGCTGCCCGTCAGCGCCCCGCCCTCGGCCGTCGTCAGGTTCTTCGTCGCGTAGAAGGAGAAGGACGCGAGGTTCTCGCGGCTGCCGACGAGGCGCCCGCGGTACCGGGTCGGCACGGCGTGGGCGGCGTCCTCGACGACGTGCAGGCCGTGCCTCTCGGCGACCCGGAAGATCGGGTCGAGGTCGGCGGCTTGACCGGCGTAGTGCACGGGCATCACGGCCCGCGTGCGGGGCGTGACGGCGGCCTCCACGGCGGACGGGTCGATGCAGAGCGTGTCGGGCAGCACGTCTACGAGCACGGGCTTGGCGCCCACGTGCTCCACGACGTTCGCCGTCGCGGCGAAGGTGAGGGTGGGCACGATCACCTCGTCGCCCGGCCCGATGCCGAGGGTGACGAGCGCGACGTGCAGGCCGGCGGTGCACGAGTTGAGCATCAGCGACGTGCCGCCCGGCGCCCCGACGTACGCGCCGAAGGCGCGCTCGAACTCCTTCGTGCGCGGGCCCGTGGTGATCCAGTCGGACCGCAGCGCGGCGACGACCTCGTCGATCTCCTCTTGCCCTATCGCAGGGGGCGAGAACGGCAGGAACGTGTCGCGTGCCATGGCTCTCCTCTACCGGCTCAGCTCGGCGCTGCGCGCCGAGGGCCTGCGTCCCAGCATCACGAAGTCGCGCAGCCCGGCCAGGTAGCCGAGGCCGTACGCGGCGTGCAGCACCCCGAACGCCGCCACGGTCCTGAGCAGGGCCGCGGGCTCGCGGGTGCGGGCCAGGGCGGCGACGAGGGCGGCCGCGCCGTAGGCGACCAGCGTGGCCACCAGCGCCCAGCGCGCCGGCGCCCAGAAGGCTCCCGCCGCCAGGGTCGCCACCAGCCACACTATGAGCGCCGGCGGCGCCAACTGCCGGAGGTTCGTCACGGTGCCGTGCTTGCGGTTCACGTACACCTTCCAGTAGCCGTACTGGAAGTACTGCCGCCACAGCTTGGCGTAGCTGGCCCTCACGAAGTAGCGCGACCGTATGCGGTTCGTGAACCAGATCAGGCGGCCGGCCTTGAGGAGCCTGAAGTTCAGCTCGTCGTCCTGGTTGCGGGCCAGCTCCTCGTCGAAGAGGCCGACCCTCAGCAGGTCGGCCTTGCGGTAGGCCCCGAACGCCAGGGTGTCGACGTAGCCGTCGTCGCCGCCGGTGCGGAAGCGGGCGTTGCCCACGCCGAACGGCGAGCCCATGGCCAGGGAGATGGCCGCGGACACCGGCCCCAGGTCGACGTTCTCGATCCGGCCGCCCACGCAGGCGCACTCGGGGTGAGCCTCGAGCGCCGCGAGGCACTCCTCGAGGAAGTCTGGGTGCACCTCGGCGTGGCCGTCGACGCGCACGACGACGTCGTGGCTGGCGGCCATCACCCCGCGGTTCATCGCGTAGGGCACGGTGCGCTCGGGGTTGTCGACGAGCCTGAGCCCCGGCACCTCCGCGGCCAGTCGCTCCACGACCTCGCGCGTGCCGTCGCTGCTCATGCCGTCCACGACGATGACCTCGAGGGCGTCGAGGGCGCTGCCGGCGCGCGCCACGGACCTGATGGCCCTCTCGACGTAGGCGGCCTCGTTGCGCACCGGCATCACCACCGTCACGCGGCGTTCCAAGGGGCCCCCTCGTCGCGTCCCCGGGCATCGACGCGGCTCACGACCGCCTTGAACTTGCCGTTCGGTCCGCGCGGCACCGCGTCCAGGCGCCTCACCTCCACGGCGACGTCGCCGAGGCGGCGCCTGAGGCCCGCGGCGATCTCCCGCTCGTGCTCGGGGCCGAAGCCCGCGGCCGGCACCACGTTCACGACGACGCGAGAGAGCTCCTCCTGCACCACCTGCGCCTCGTGGACCGGCATGTCGTAGAAGACGGGGTTGACCCAGAAGACGCGGCGCCCGTCGGCCGTGACGAGGTTGTCGGTGCTGCGCCCCTCGAGGGCCACGAGGCGGGGCATGTCGCGCCCGCAGGCGCAGCGCCCGGCGTCGTCGACGACGGCGCCGCGGTCGCCGACCTCGTAGCGGACCAGCGGCATGACCTCGTTGAGGAGGCCGGTGCACACGAGCCGCCCGGTGGTTCCCGGCGCGACCGGCTCGTCGGCGTCGTCGGCGAGCACCTCGACGTGGCCGGCCTCCGGCCACAGGTGCAGCACGCCGTGCTCGCACTCGCTGGCGCCCGCCACCGCCTCCGACATGCCGTAGCTCTCGCGCGCGGGGCAGCCGAACGCGCCGGCGATGACCTCGCGCTGCCAGGGTAGGAGCGGCTCGGCGTTCGTCACGACGACGCGCAGCCGCGGCGCCTCCAACCCGTCCTCGAGGGCGTAGCGTGCCAGCTCCGCCGCGGAGGACGAGTAGGCGTAGGCGTACACGACGGCATGATGGCGCATCGCCTCCAGGTAGGCCGGTGCGTTTGCTCTCTTGACGTGCAGGTTCGACATGTAGAGCTGCCCGCCGGCCGCGTTCCACACCCAGTAGGGCGGCCGGTCCTGCTCCACGGGCACGACCTCCTGCCCGCCCAGCATCGCCCAGTGGTCGTGGCGCGTGACCCCGTACCAGCGCCGCCACCTGGCCTCGGTGAGCGCGTACCAGGCGCGCATCGCGCCGCGGTCCCGCCACGTCGTCACCGGCGTGCCCGTCGTGCCGCTGGTGGCGAGGCGGAAGAGGGCGGACGGCCTGGCGCCGTCGCGCAGGAAGGCCTCGGGGCGCCTCCTCACCTCCTCCTTCTTCAGCACGGGCCAGCTCGCGAGGTCCTCGACGGGCGAGTCGTCGCCCGCGGCGCGCCTGAGGCGCCAGGCCTCGCGGTAGTAGGGCACGTTCGCGGCGGCGTTCCTCAGCTGGGAGGCCAGCCGCTCGGCGGCGTAGGCGCGCCAGCGCTCGGCGTCCCAACCCTCCCTGGCGTGCGCCTCGGCCACCAGCTCCTCGGTCTCCGGGCCGTAGCGCCAGGAGGAGAGGTAGCGTCCGTAGACGGTGCCGGCCAGCTCCCGCAGGCGGGCGGGGGCGCGTCGGTACACCGGCATGAGCAGCGTCTTCAGGTTCATCGGGCCTCGCCCCCTCGGGTCACGACCCTAGCGAGGAGCCCGCGCCAGCGCGGCAGCGCCCGCGACCAATCGAGCGTCTCGGCCTTGCTGCGGGCGGCGCGGGAGAGGCCCTCGGCGAGGTCGGGGTCGGAGAGCAGCCGCGCCACGGCGCCCGCCGCGCCGGCGGGGTCGCGCGGGCGCACCAGCAGGCCGTCCACGCCGTCCGCCACCAGGTACTGGGCCCCGCCCCAGTCGACGCTGACGACGCAGAGGCCCGCGGCCATCGCCTCGCCCAGGCCGATGGGCGCGTCGTCGACGTCGACGGCGTTGACCAGCACGTCGTGCGCCGCCAGCAGCTCGCTGGTGGGCGGAGGGCGCAGCGGGTCGGCGACGTGCAGACCGCCCTCCACGCCGCGGCGGCGCGCGGCCTCGCGGGCGCCGCCGGCGGCCAGCGCGCCGGGCGGCGTCACCAGCGTCATGGTCGCGTCGGCGCGCGCCTCGCACAGGGCCTGCAGGGCCGCGGCCGCGTCGGCCGGCTCGCCCAGCGGGCCGTCGCCGCACACCCACAGCACCCGCGGGCGCAGGGCGCGCCGCGCGCGGAACTGGTAGGCGCCGGCCTCGACGGGGTCGGCGATGACCTCGGTGACGCCGCCCAGGTGGGCCAGCGCCTCGTAGAGGTGGCCGGTCAGGGCGACCGAGGCGGACCCCGAGGACAGGAGGCGCCGCAGCCTGGCGGGCTCCTCGGCGGCGACGTCGGCGAGCCCCGCGCCGCGCAGCAGGTGGACGACGGGCACGCCGGCGCGGGCGAGCATGCCCGTCAGGACCTCGGCGCGCCGCAGACCGCCCTGCCCGTGGACCTCGACCACGGCCACGTCCACGCGCCAGCGCGCGCTCCACGCCGTGATCAGCATGTCGGCGACGCGCCAGAGGCGTCCGGGGCGCGAGGAGGTCGTCACGACGACGTCGCCGGAGCGCCGCAGGCGTCCGGCCAGGCGCTCGAGGAGGGTCGGCCTGCCGAGGCCGGCCGCGGCGAGGTCGCCGGCCAGCAGCACGCGCGACCGCGACTGGGCCGTGACCTCCACGACCTGGCTCCTGTCGACGGCCAGGCGGCCGTCAGCCGACCTGACCATCACGCGCCCTGGGCGGGCCCGCTGCCGTAGAACTCCCGGTACCAGCGCACGAAGCGCCTCACCCCTTCCTCCAGGGGCGTGGAGGGGCGGAAGCCGAAGTCCCGCTCGAGGTCGGAGACGTCGGCGTAGGTCGCCGGCACGTCGCCCGGCTGCATGGGCAGGTAGTTCTTCTCGGCCTCGCGCCCGAGCTCGCGCTCGAGCGTGGCGATGAGCCGCGGCAGCTCCACGGGCTCGGAGTTGCCGATGTTGTAGACGCGGTAGGGCGCCCGGCTCGTGCCCGGATCGGGCCGCTCCCCGCTCCAGGTGGGATCGGGCGAGGGCGGGCAGGCCATGACGCGCACGACGCCCTCGACGATGTCGTCGACGTAGGTGAGGTCGCGGCTCATGCGCCCGTGGTTGAAGACGTCTATGGGTCGTCCCTCGAGGATCGCCTTCGTGAACAGGAACAGCGCCATGTCGGGCCGGCCCCACGGACCGTAGACGGTGAAGAAGCGCAGGCCGGTGCACGGCAGGCCGTAGAGGTGGGCGTAGGTGTGCGCCATGAGCTCGTTGGCCTTCTTGGTGGCGGCGTAGAGGCTCAGGGGGTGGTCGACGTTGTCGTGCACCGAGAACGGCACCCTGGTGTTCGCCCCGTAGACGGACGAGGTCGAGGCGTAGACGAGGTGCCCCACGCCGTGGTGACGGCAGCCCTCGAGCACGTTCGCGAACCCGACCAGGTTGCTGCTCACGTAGGCGCGCGGGTTCACCAGCGAGTAGCGCACGCCCGCCTGGGCCGCCAGGTTCACGACGACGGCGGGCCGCGCCGCGGCGAACACGCTCGTCAGCGCGGCCTCGTCCGCCAGGTCGACGCGGTGGAACGAGAAGGCGGGGTGGCGCAGCAGGAGCCCCAGACGCGCCTCCTTGAGCGAGACGTCGTAGTAGTCGTTGAGGTTGTCGACGCCCACGACCACGTCGCCCCGCTCCAGCAGGCGCTGGGCGAGGTGGAAGCCAATGAACCCCGCGGCCCCGGTGACGAGCACGGTGCGCGCACCGGGCGCCCCCGCGGCGGGCGGGGCGCCCTCGAGCCCGCGTTCGCTCATAGGCTCCAGTACAGCACGTCGCCGAGGTCGGCGCCGCGCAGGGCCCCCTTGACGTCGATGAGCGCTCCGCCCGGCCGCAGGAAGCGGGCCGGCCGGGCGGCCTCCGCCACCAGCTCGCGGTGGGGCACGGCCAGCACGAGGGCGTCGAGGTCGGCGAGCGCGGACAGCGGCTGCAGCTCGATGCCGTAGACGCACCTGGCGTCCTCGGCGCTGGCCAGCGGGTCGTGGACCAGCGCGCGGATCCCGTAGGACGCCAGCTCCGCGACGATGTCTGGCACGCGGCTGTTGCGCAGGTCGGGCACGTTCTCCTTGAACGTCAGCCCCAGCACGCCCACGCGGTTCTGCTTGAGGGGCTTGTCGCCCGCGGCCAGCAGACGCACCAGCTTCTGCGCCACGAAGGCGCCCATGCCGTCGTTGATGCGCCGTCCCGCGAGGATCACGCGCGGGGCGTAGCCCACCTCCTCGGCCTTGGCCGTGAGGTAGTAGGGGTCGACGCCGATGCAGTGTCCGCCCACCAGGCCGGGCCGGAACGGCAGGAAGTTCCACTTGGTGCCGGCGGCCTCCAGGACGTCGTGGGTGTCGATGCCCAGCCTGTCGAAGATCATGGCCAGCTCGTTCATCAGCGCGATGTTGAGGTCGCGCTGGGTGTTCTCGATGACCTTGGCCGCCTCGGCGACCTTGATGCTCTTCGCCCTGTAGACGCCGGCCGGGACGATGCGCTCGTAGGCCGCGGCGACGCGCTCGAGGGCCGCCTCGTCCTCGGCCGCCACGACCTTCACGACCTTGTCCAGGGTGTGCTCGCCGTCGCCGGGGTTGATGCGCTCCGGCGAGTAGCCGAGCTTGAAGTCGACCCCGCGGCGCAGGCCCGAGGCGCGCTCCAGGATCGGGCCGCACACCTCCTCGGTCACGCCGGGGTAGACGGTGGACTCGTAGACGACGACGGCGCCCGGCGCGAGGGCGCGCCCCACGGTCTCGGAGGCGGCGCGCAGGTGCGAGAGGTCGGGCCGCCTGTCGGGGGTTATCGGCGTGGGGACGGCCACGACGAAGAACGTGGCGCCGCGCAGGTCGGTCTCGTCGGCGGTGAAGCGCACGCGCGTCGACGCCAGCTCCTGCGGCGAGGTCTCCCCGGTCGTGTCGAGGCCGGCGGAGAGCCTGGCGACCTTGGCGCGGTCGACGTCGAAGCCCACGGTGCCGGGGAACTCGCGGGCGAAGGCGAGGGTCACGGGCAGGCCGACGTAGCCCTGGCCCAGCACGGCGACACGCTCCTTGACGGGCGTCGTCCTGGCCGTCGCTCTGACGCGGCGTGGGATGGTGACTGGCTCCACCTGTGGCCCCTTCCGCCAGCACTCTCTACGCCCGGGTCATGAGCGCGATGAGGGGAGGCGGAAGCCGCCGAAGTGAGCCGTCTACGGGGGCCCGGGAGAGGCCTGACTATACTCCCGCCATGCCCACGCCCCGCGACTGGCGGCTCCTGGCGGCCGCGTCCCTGCTCGCGCTCCTCGCGTGCGCCTGCGCCCCTCCCGGCGTCGCGCGGGCGTCCAGGCCCGTGCTGGACCAGCCCCCGCGCGCCGAGCCCTACCCGCGCGAGCAGCTCGCCGCGGCGCGCGTCACCGACGACGGCTGCGAGCTGGAGGGCGACGTGCCGAGCGGCGGCGGGGCCTGGAGCCCCGACCTCGACCTGCGCGGCGACCCCTCGTTCGACCCCGCGTCCCTGCCGCCCGACGTGCTGTGCTGGTACGAGGCCCTGTGGGGCGTGGTCGACGACCCCGACCGCGCCGCGTACTTCACGCGGCGCGCCGAGCGCGACGACCTCTACACGTACTCGCGCGAGGTGAACAACCACCTCGTCGCGCTCTTCACGGCGTTCCGCGTCACGGGCGACCTGGCCCTGCTCGACGAGATCGACAGGCTGGCCCAGCACATGCGGGCCGAGCTCGAGGACGCCTGGCACGGCGTGGCCAGCCTGGAGCGGGGCGCCGTCGACGGCTACCTGAACTGGGTGTGGGACCAGGACGAGAGCGACGAGCACAAGGGGCGCGACCTGCACGAGATCGACGAGATGCGCACGCACTCGATGATCGCGCAGCTCGCCTACGCCTACGCCGCGAACGCCGACCTGGAGAGCCCCAACGGCGTGGACTACGCCGAGCGGGCGGCGTTCTGGACCGACTACCTACGGAACCACTTCGAGGCCAAGTGGCGCGAGCGCCACCGCGTGCCGTGGCCCGAGTTCCCGTTCCTGGAGCGGCCGCACCTGCACGAGACGCTGGAGTTCGTGCGCTACCACCACTACATGTACCTGCTCACCGGCGAGGAGCCCTACGCCGCTGAGGCCGAGCGGCTGAGCCGCGTGACGTTCGAGAACTTCAGGGAGGCCGACACGGAGAGCGGCCCCGCGCTCGTCACGCCGCGCAGCGTGCTCTCCATGGGCGGCAGCCTCGACTACCTGCTGCCCTCGATCTACTTCAGGCACGTCGTCGCCACCGTCGTCGACCTGCGCCTCGAGGGCGTGGAGCCGTGGTCGGACGACGAGGTCATGGCGATGCTGGCCAGGACCCTGAGCGAGTTCATCCTCGACGGCGAGGGCGACGGCTTCGCCCGCGACGTCGGGGGCGGCGTCGAGCGCGCCGGCCTGGAGCCCTCTGGCGAGGGCAACTGGAGCCGGATCTCGCCCTCGGTCTACAACATCAGCGCCTTCGCCCTGCTGGCGGCGTGGGACGACAGCGGGGAGGTCGCCGACGTGTCGGCGGCCGTGCACGAGCACCGCGGCGAGCGCGAGAAGAACGTCTTCATCCCCAGCGGCCTGCTGCTGCGGGCGGCGCTGGGTAGCGAGGCCGTCGCCGCGGACCGCGACTAGCCACCGCCGTGAGGTAGGCGTGGGTGGCGTCGAGGACCGCGTCGGCGTCGTAGCGCGCCACCGCGCGGCGCAGTGCCTCCCGTTCGGGAGGGTCCGCCAGCACGGCCTCGATCGCCGACGCCATGGCCGCGTCGTCGCCGACGGGCACGAGCGGTCCCAGCGCGCCGCCCTGCAGCACCTCGCGGGGTCCGCTGGGGCAGTCGGTGGCGACGGCGGGGCAGCCGCAGGCCAGCGCCTGCACCAGGGCCCCGGGCAGGCCCTCGAGGGTGGAGGAGAGCACGAAGACGGCGGCCCGCGCCATGAAGGCGAACGGGTTGCCCACGAAGCCGGGGAGGTCGACCCGTCCCGCCACGCCCAGCTCGGCGGCCAGCGCCTCGAGCGCGGGGCGCTCGGGGCCCTCGCCCAGGACCACGAGCCTGGCGTCGCGCCGCCGCAGGCGCGCGAACGAGCGCAGGAGGGTCGCGAAGTCCTTGCGCGGCGTGAGGCTGCCGACGCCGAGCACGACGGGCGGCTCGCCGGGCGCGAACCACGGGTGGCAGGGGTCCTCGGCGGCCAGCGCGCCCAGCTGGGGGGAGACGACGGGGTTGTAGAGCGTCGTGACCTTCGCCTCGGGCACGCCGAGGACCTCGACCAGGGCGTCCTTGACGCCGTCAGACACGGCGATGACGCCGTCGGCGGCGCGGTAGGTGAGAGGCGCCAGGCGGTGCGACAGGCGCGACCTGGCGTCGACCCAGCCCGGGTAGCTGCGGCGCGGCGTGTTCGCCTCCCTCACCACCGTGGGGACCCGCGTCAGGGAGAGGGCGCGCGCGAGGACGGCCACGAGGCTCGTGTGCGCGAGCGTCGTGAGCATCACGTCCGGTGACGCCCGTCGCAGGTAGCGCGCCAGGGGCAGGACCGCGCGGCTCACGGAGCCGGCGCCGAGGTCGACGACGCTGACGGCGCTCGCGACCTCGGCGAGGTAGGGCCCGCTCGCGCTCGCGAGCACGAGGTCCACGGCCATGCCGCGCGCCGCCATGCCGTTCGCGACGGCCACGGTCATCCGCTCGGCGCCGCCGCCGCCCAGGTCGGCGAGGAAGACGGTCAGGCGCGTACGCCGCGGACCCTCGGGAGCCGGCGGCCCTCCGACGCCGAGGCCCGTTCCGGGCGCCAGGGCGCCACGGCCGTCGTCGGGCGGCATCGCGACCCCGGCCCCCTCAGGCGGCATCGGCGCCCCGGCGCTCCTCGACGTGGCCGGAGGTGACGAGCGCGAGGACGAGCAGGTAGAGCCAGGTGATGCGGCCCGAGTAGGAGACGCGCGCCACGTCCATGAGCAGGTAGAGGACGAGGATCGCCAGCACCACCCAGGACGAGCGCCGGCCCGCCACCACGCCGGCCACGGACCGGTAGCCGAGCAGGACGAAGAGCGCGTAGTAGAGGACGAGGCCGAGCACGCCCAGGTTCGACAGCAGCTCGACGTAGTTGTTGTGCGTGTAGGTCGTGAACGAGCCGACGTAGCGGTACTGGTCGATGCCGTGCCCGAAGACGGGCGCGCGCTCGAAGACCTCGAGGCCGTCCTCGATGAGGGCGCTGCGCTTGGCCGTCTCCCTGCCCTCGAGCGTCAGCTCGAGGCGCTGGACGAAGGCGACGTCCTCGAGGGGCCCCGTGATCGTGCCGCCGTAGGTCAGCGACGCCCAGACCGCCAGCGGGGCCACGAGCAGGGCGAAGGCGGTGCCTATCGAGGGCCGCCGGAACGCCGGCACGAGGTCGCGCGCCAACACCAGGAAGTAGGCGAACCAGACGAACACCAGCTTGCGCGTGCCCGTCGTGAGCGTGGCCACGATCACCAGCGCGGCGGCCAGGAGACCGGCCCAGCGGTCGCGCGGCAGGGTCAGGAGCAGCAGGAAGGCGGCCAGCGAGAGCTGGATCGCCAGGGAGTTGGCGTTCCCGGTGAGGCCCACTGCCCGCTCCACGCCCAGCGTCGCGTACTGGTAGAGCGCGATGCCCCCCTGCACCGCGGCCGCCGCGGCCGAGGACAGCGCGACGAGGCGCAGGGTCACGCCGTTCTGCAGGGCCGCCCACACGACCACGGCGCCGAAGAAGTCGAACGCCAGGCCCACGGCGGAGACGAGCGCGGCGTTCTGCTCGAAGGACCACAGCACGCTGGCGCAGGCGTAGGCCACGAAGACGGCGCCGAGGGGCAGCGCCGCGTCGAGGCGCAGGCGCAGCGGCGTCTGCGTGCTCTTCGCCAGCAGCAGGGCGAAGGCCACGAGTATCGCCGCGTGCGGCACGCGCGACAGGCCCGGCACGTTGCCGAGGACCATCGTCCAGGCGACGTAGACGGCCACCGTGCCGCCCAGGAGCCGCGTCGTGAGCTCCGCCCGCGACGACGCGGCGTAGGGGCCCTGGAGGGCGGCGCGAGCCTCCGTCGTCATGCCGGGGGACCCACCCGTGACACCGTGTAGCGCCGCTTGCCCGTCGGGCCGACCGGGATGTCGTCGACGACCTCGAACTCGACGGCGCAGCCCTCTCCCATGGCCCGGCGGAACGAGTCGGCGAGCGCGCGCTTCTCGACCTCGACCAGCGCCGCGTCGGTGCCCGGCCGCGGGACCAGCCGCACGCGCAGCCTGTCGTAGTCCTCCTGGACGACCTGGAACTGGGACACCCAGTCGCGGGAGTAGAACTGGCGCGTGAAGTAGCCGCCGTAGACCTGGCGCCCGTCTCGGGTGTGGAAGACGTCGGTCACGCGCCCGCCGATCGCGGCCAGGCGCGGCCACGGGACGCCGCCGGCGCCGGCCTCGCCCAGGGCCCCGGCGTCGCCGATGCGGTAGCGGATCAGCGGCATCGACAGGTTCGCCAGCGCCGTCACGAGCAGCTCCCCCTGCTGACCGGGCGGCACCGGCCTGCCCGCCTCGTCCACCGCCTCCACGACGTGCGTCAGGGGGTTGACGACGAGCCCGCGTCCGTCGCCGTTCTCGCAGGCGACGTCGCCGACCTCGCGGGAGCCGTAGCGGTCGTAGACGCGGGCGCCGAACACGCGCTCGATCGTAGACCGCATCTCCGGCTCGAGGTTCGTCGCCGACGTCATGACGGCGGGGATGGGCTCCAGGGCGAGGCCGCGCTCCTCCGCGTGGCGCGCGAGCTGGTAGGCGCTCTGCGCGTAGGCGAGGAGCAGGCGCGGGCGGAAGGCGTTGAGCCGCGCCACGTAGTCGTCCATGAGCGCGGGCGTGAGCTGGTAGGCCTCGAGCCTCAGCTCGTCGCGCAGCCACATGCCGACGCGGGCCCGCAGGCCGGCGTCGGCGAGGTCGCCCACGGCCCCCCACAGCAGCGCGAACGGCTCGCCGGGCCTGAAGCCCGTCCACGAGTCGAACAGGGCCTTGTTCGCGACCTTCCAGGCCTGCATACCGCGGTCGTGGAGGAAGCGCACCGGCTCGCCCGTCGAGCCGCCGGTGGCTGTCGCGTAGGCGCCGCGCTCGACGCTGTCCGCCGAGGTCAGGTCGGCGAAGCGCTCGCGCAGGTCCCGCTTCGAGAGCGGCGGCAGCGCCGTGAAGCGCTCGAGGCGCACCTCAGGGGCTCCGCCCGGCCCCGCGACCACGACCCCTGCGTCAGCCAGCGCCTCGCGGTAGTACGGCACCTTGGCCCAGGCGTGCCTCAGGAGCGCCGCGAGGCGGGAGCGCTGCTCGCGCTCGACGTCCTCCGGCGACGCCGCCAGCCAGGCCTCGGCCTCGGCCAGGCGCGCCAGGGCTCCCGAGGCCGCCAGGCGCCCGCGCCACAGGGCGGCGCGCAGCGGCCTGAGGGCCGCGGCCGCGCGGCGCGGCCTCATGGCCTGAGGGAGGCGCGCAGCAGCCGCGAGACGTTCTTCAGGTGCGCGAGGCGCGGCACCTTGGGCCGCGCGGCGAAGCTCTCGAGCGCGTGCACGACCTTGCCCCAGCGGTAGGCGCTGAGGTAGTCGGCGTCGTGCCGCTCGGCGCCGCGGTAGCGCAGGCGGAAGCGCCGGTGGGGGAAGCGGCCGGGCAGCAGCCGGGAGCCGTCGAAGAACAGCGGCCTGACCTCGAACGCGCGCGTCACGGGGTCCCAGACCAGCGCCAGCGACCGGCGGTTGCGCGCCGAGGGGCGCGTGTGCTGCACCCGCGTGGGGCGACCCTCGGCGTCGTAGAAGGAGGGGCTGGCGTGCGCGGGGAAGACGCAGTTGCCGAGCCCGTACATGATGGGCCGGCCGCGGTAGGTCTCGTACGACTGGATGCAGTGCGCGTGGTGCCCGACCACGACGTCGGCGCCGAGGTCGACGAACGACCGCGCCAGGGCCACGCAGCGCGACGTGGGCAGGTGGACCTGCTCCTCGCCCCAGTGCGCGGACACGACCACGCGGTCGGCGCCGGCCTCGCGCGCGGCGGCGATCTCCGCGCGGGCGCGCTCCAGGCTGAGCGGCGCCGCGCCGGGGCGGTCGCCCTCGGCGTAGACGGGCGAGCAGCTCGGGTCGGCGTAGGCGAGCACGGCGACCTTCAGGCCCTGCACGGTCACGACGGCCGGGTTGCGCCAGCCGTCCGCGGCCGTGCCGGCCCCGCAGCACGGCACGCCGAGGTCCTCGAGGGACGCGAACGTGTCGCGCAGCCCGGCCTCCTGGAAGTCCATGCAGTGGTTGTTCGCGAGGGTGGCGACGACGCCGCGGCCCGCGAAGGTCGCGGCGAAGGCGTCGACGCGTCCCCTGAGGTTGATCTTCCCGGGGTAGGCGAGCTGGCCGTCCGTGAGCGGGGCCTCGAGGTTGAGGACCAGCGTCCCCGGCAGGTCGACGGCGACCTCGACGGGACGGGCCGGGAAGACGTCGCCCAGGAACGTGATCATGGGCTGGCGGCGGGCCTCGGCGCGCGCCCGGCGACGGCCGTCCTCGCGCGGCTGGCGACGCCCCGCACCACGTAGCCGACGTTGGCCGGGTCCACGAGGAGGCCGGCCGCGGTCCAGGGGAGGCTCCTCAGCGCCTCGCCGTGGGCGCCGGCCGAGAGGGCGAAGAGGAAGACGCGCGCCGCCGCCCTGTGGCGCTGCCGCGGGCTGGCCGCGATGAGGCGGCGGTACTTGGCCGCGAACAGCTTGGCGCCCTCCAGCTTCTTGCGCGCGTCGAAGGTGATGCGCCCGTGGGACGCGACGCGGAAGCGGACGAGGACGTCGTCGACGAAGTCGAAGGCGCAGCGCTCCGCCAGCCGGACGTAGAGCTCCATGTCCTGCAGGGAGGGGAAGGCCTCGTCGAAGCCGCCGGCGGCCTCGAAGACGTCCCGCCTGATCACGGCCACGGACATCCCGCCCACGACGTTGCGGTAGAGGGCCTCGTCGAGGACGCGTCCGCGCGCCGTCGGGCGCGAGCGCGACAGCGTAGCGCCCGTGGCGCCGTCGAACTGCTCGGCGGCGCTGTAGACGAGGCCGAGGTCGGGCGGCCCGGCCGCGATGACCGCGGCGACCGCCTCGAGCTTGTGCGGCAGCCACAGGTCGTCGTCGTCGAGGAACGCCAGCCACTCGCCGCGGGCGAGCGCGGCGCCGGCGTTGCGGGCGCCCGCGCCGCCGCGCCCCCTGTCGCCGACGGCGTACTCGCAGCCGGGGAAGTCCATGACGACCGCGCGGGTCTCCTCGTCGCCCACGTCGTCGACGACGACGACCTGCTCGGGCGGCAGCGTCTGGGCCGCGACGCTCGCCAGCGCCTGGCGCAGGAGCGCCGGGCGCCTGTGGGTGGGTATCACTACCGTGAACGAGGGTCGGGTCATGGTCAGCAGGCCTGTCCCCCATGCCCCATCTCGGCGCCAAGTCTAGTCGGGCCGCTCGTCCGCGGGCCGCCCCGAGGTCACAGGCGCCGGCGGCGCTCGCGTCACGCGAGCCGCGCTCGTGCGCCGTCCTCTCGGCCCGGCCCCGTGAGGCGGCGCGCGCCCGTGGCGCGCGGCGGACCGGGAGAGCGAGCGGGGAGCCCCTCGGGGCTCCCCGCCGCCGGCGCCGCGCGCGGCGCTGTCCCGCGCGCTCAGTCGGCCAGCGCCGAGACGAGCTTGGCCGTCGGCAGCGCGAGGTAGCGCGGCGCCGCCGGGTCCGTCACCTTGTCGAGCACGATGTCGGTCCACTCGTCGATCTTGCCGCTGGGGTCCCAGGCGGCGATCTCGGCGTAGGCGCTGGCCTCGTAGCGGTAGTAGTCCATGCGGTTCCAGTCGTCGCTGCGGATGCCGCCGCGCTCGTGGTCGCCGCCGATGTCGCCCGTGAACCAGTCGCGGCTGCCCTCGGCGTGCTCGGGGTCGATCACCCAGGTCGCGAACGTGCGCGCCATGGCCTCGAGCGCGTCATCGTCCCACCAGCCGAAGCCCTCGAAGTAGAACTCGATGGCGTCGTGGTAGACGTACCGCGCGTACACGGTCGGGTGGAGGTAGTCCTCGTGACCGCCCTCGCTGAGGACCGAGCGGGTCCAGACGTAGGCGGGTCCCGAGCCGGTGTCCACCTCCACGATGTCCTGCCGCAGCATGCCGGCCATGCGCTCGGCCTCCTTCAGGTAGGCCTGGTCGCCGGTGAGCTTGGACATGTAGTAGTGCCACTTCATCCACGAGTAGTACGTGTGCGTGTGCGGCCGGATCATGATCGGGAAGCCCGTGGGCTTGCCCATGCGCTCGCGCCACTTCGCCTCGAAGTCGTTGACCAGGTAGTCCTTCCAGAAGTCGGCGTGGGCGGCGTAGTCGTGCCCGCCGGGGCTCGCGAGGTCGCGGTTGACCTCCAGGGCCCACGCCACGCTGGCGATGAGCGCGTGCGTCTTCATCTCGTCGAGCTGGTGGGTGTCCTTGCCGTAGTACTGGTCGGCGGTGCCGGCGCGCCACACCCAGTTCAGGTAGCCGTCGGTGCCGGGCTCGGCTGAGCCCTCCTTCACGTCGCGCCAGGAGTCGTGCAGCTGGTCGCGCATGATCTCGACGATGTAGTCGATCTCGTCCAGGAGCTTCAGGTCGCCGGTGGCGCGGAAGGCGTGCAGCAGGAACTCGACGTGGGTGTGGAGGTCGCGGGCGTACTTGTAGAGGTTGTCGCTCCTGGCCCAGTCGTAGACGTCGTAGATCGAGTCCTCGATGGAGTGCCACAGCCGGCGGTACCAGATCTGCGCCTCGGCGGGGAGGTCGGAGACGTCGAAGTCTGGGTCGCCCCTGAGGTCGAAAGGCCTGCCGGTCACGGGAGCCGGCTCGTCCTGGACGGGGTCCTCGCTCGGCCCCTCGTCGGGGCCCGCGCCGGGCTCCTCGCCGGGCTCTCCGCCGGGCGGCGTCACGGGACCCGCGATCGGCACGTCCTCGGGGCCGTTGCCGCCCGTCCGCGGTCCGCCGCTGTCCGGTCGCGGCGTCGCGGGCGGCGTGACGCCGTCCATCACGAACGCCTCGAGGTCCGCGCCGCGCAGGTCGCGCCGGTTCGACACGACCACGGCGTCGACGCTGGTCCCCGGCTCGGCGGCGCCGATGGAGACGACGTGCTGGCCGGCGCTCAGCTCGGTCGAGGTGACGGCCGCCCAGCCGTACTCGCCGGCGCCGGGGGCCTCGATGCGCTCGAGGGCGCCGTCGATGCCGAGGTAGACGGCGCCCTCCCCGTCGGAGGCGCCCTTGACGCGGGCCCAGAGCACGTACCTGCCGGCAGCGGGGACCGTGAAGGCGACGGTGGCGTCCTCCTCCGCGGTGGAGGCCGAAGAGATCTCCTCGGACACGGCGAGCGCCCGGCCGCCCGAGGCGGCCTCGTCCTCGAGCACGACGAGGCCGTCGCCGACGACGGCGGCGTCCTCGGCCTCCACGGCCTGCAGGCGCAAGGGCCCGTTCAGGCCGGCGGTGCCGACGTTGGTGCCGCAGGCGCCCAGGAGCAGGAGGACCGCCGCGGAGATGACTGTGAGCGTGAGAGCGCGCAGCCGGGGCTGCGCTAGACCCGTGCGCGCGAAGCGCTGACGGGGGTGTTGCATCAAGGTGCCCCTCTCGGTTCCGGCGTGCCGGGCACGCCGCTTCCAGGTCTTCGAGAGGGGCTCCGCAGGGAGCGCCGCTCTCTTCAGCCGGTTGCGCCACTGGCTCGGCTCGTCCCAGGCGCCCAGTTAAGGGAACGAGCTTCTTCGCCTCTGAGGAGAACTGGCTCCTCGTTACCGGTGATCCTAGGACCGCTTACCGCGCTCGGTTCGTCTGAAAGCGCACGAGAGGGAGCACCACGCGCGTCGTGTGGCGGGCGCCACACGGTCCTCGCCTTCCTCTACCCAGTCCTTCCCCCTCGGCCCAGCCGGGGCCGAGGTCGTTGCTGTCGGCGGCGCCGGGCTAGTGAACCCGGGCACATGCCGACAGGCAAGCTAACAAGGCGGATGTGAGAATCCTGTGTCCTAGATGTGAACACCCCTAGGAGTGGGATATCCGACACGGCGACCGGGGCAGCCGCCCCGCCGCGGTCAGGGGACGACGCCGTGGCGCTGCAGCACGCGCCTCACGCGCGGGTCGGCGAGGTAGGGGCCGGCCACCTGCTGCGTGATGTTCGGCGAGTGGTTGCCCTCGATGACCACGATGCCGTCCTCGACGATCGCCACGTCCCAGCCCACGTAGATCAGGAACGGCAGGCGCCGCACCAGGCCGAGGAGGGTCGCGACGACCTCGGGCCAGCGCTCCAGCACCGCGCCCTCGAGCTGCACGCCCGTGTCGGGGTGGGCGGGGAAGACGGCGAGCCTGCCCTTGTCCCAGAGCCAGGCGGAGCCGCCCGCCGACAGGCGGCCGGTCGCGACGTCGACGACGCAGCGGATGGCGCCGCGGGAGGTGTTGTCGGTGGGGGCCGAGCGACTCGTCCCGAAGCGGTGCAGCGCCGAGACCACGAAGGGCTCGCCGTCGTCCGGGTCGACCATCGTGATCACGCGCAGCGTGTTGACGGAGCCGGGGAACACGCGCCCGGAGAAGCCCCCTTGCCTGATCATCTCCGTGACCAGGGAACCGTCGCCGGCCGCCACGGCCCGGGCGGCCTCCTCGCGGCTCGCCTCGCGCTTGTCGAGCAGCAGGCGGCCCGCCTCCGGCTCGAGGGTGTGCACGCCGCGCCCCTCGCTGCTGTCCAGGGGCTTGATCACGACGGGCTGCCCCGACGCCAGCACCCTGTCCACGAGGCCGAGGGCGTCCTTCGCCTCCCAGCCGGGCCGGAGGGCGGTGACGACGCCGCGCTCGTGCACGGCCAGCACCCGCGGCACCCTCACCAGCTCGCCCACGACGCGCTCGAAGAGCAGCTTGTTCCGCAGCACGGCGCGGGCCACGGGCCCGTCGATGGCCGCCATGGCCCCGGCCCTCGCGTCGGAGACGTAGTCGGCGGGGGAGCGGTTGTCGAGGTCGAAGAGCAGCCAGGTCGTGCCGCTGAAGCCGGCGCGCCAGGCCCTGAGCCTCTGCGGGAGCGTGGCCGGCGAGCTGGTGCCGGCGAGGAGCGAGCGAAGGCCGGAGAGCGGTCTGAGCCTCAAGCGGGGAGCCAGCCGGCCGGCGTGCGTCGCCAGACGCCGAGCTGGCGGGGCCCCTTGGCCCGCAGCGCCTCGGCGACGGCGGCGGCCCTGTCGTCCGGGACGCTCACGGAGAGGACCGTCAGCCGCGGCTCCGGCTCCCTGGCCGGGGCGGGGTCGAGCGCCGGCAGGGGGGCGTTGAAGAGGAAGCCGCAGAGGGCGCCGGCGGCACCCAGCACCAGCGCGCCCACCGCGGCGGACCAGAACGGTCCGGCCGCCATGGCGGGCTCGCGGCCCATGATCGGCAGTACGCCGGAGCCGAGCAGCAGGCCGAAGAACCCGCCGCCGAGGAAGCCGAGCGTGAAGCCCAGCGCCGTGCCGAGCTCCGGCGCGACGAGGGCGCGCTCCACCTGGTTCGGCGAGGCCATGCGCAGCGCCCTCATGACCTCGTCGGAGTCGGCGGGGAAGACGAGGACGTCGTCCTCCCCCACGCCGGCCTGCGCTAGCGTCGCGGCCGCGTCCTCGGCGGCGGCCGGGTCCTCGAAGCTGGCGGTGACGGTGGTCTCCATCTGGCTCCTCCCCCTGTGCGGCAGATGATACTCCCCCACCGTGCGATTATGGCCGCGTGGACGCGTCGGCGGAGGCGAACGGGCGCGTCGCCGCTGCCGAGCGGTCGTCGCGTCGCGGCGCCCTGACGCTGATGGGCGGCACGCTGGCGAGCCGGGTCACCGGCCTGGTCCGCAACTCGCTCCTCGCCCAGTTCTTCCCCACCGCCGCGGTCGACGCGTTCGTCACCGCCTTCAAGGTGCCGAACCTCTTCCGCGAGCTGCTCGCCGAAGGGGCCCTCATCAACTCGTTCGTGCCGGTGTACAAGCGGCTCGAGCCCGCGGACGCCAGGCGGCTCTCCGGCGCCCTGCTCTCGCTCCTCGCCCTGCTCAACGGCGCGCTGCTCCTGGCGGCGTACCTCGCGGCGCCCCTGCTGGCCCGGCTGCTGATCGCCGACGGCGGCCACGTCGACGTCGAGCTGACGACGCGGCTGATCCGGGTCGTCTTCCCGTTCCTGCCGGCCATCTCGCTCTCGGCCCTGGCGATGGGCCTGCTCAACGCCGAGGAGCGGTTCGCCGCGCCGGCCTGGGCGCCGGTCGCGCTGAACCTCGTCACGGCCGCGCTCATGGCCGCGTTCCCGGGCCAGGCCGTGACGCTGGCGCTCGCCCACGTCCTGGGGGCCGCCGCGCAGCTGGCGGTCCAGGTGCCGGCGCTGGCGCGCGCCGGGCTGCTGCCCCGCCCGCGGCTGCCCTGGCACCCGGCGCTCACCGGCGTCGCCGTACTGATGGTCCCCTTCGCGGTGACGACGAGCGGCAGGCAGGTCGTCAACGTCGTGGCCTCGAACGTCGTCACCGGCATCGACGCCGGCGCCCAGGGCGCCTTCTACCTGGCCGACCTGTTCCTCAGCCTCTGCCTCGGCCTGTTCGGGACCTCGCCGGCCCTGGCCTACTACTCCCGGCTCTCCGCCCATGCCGCGCGGGGCGACGACGCGTCCTTCGCCTCGTCCCTGGCGGAGGGGGCGCGGCTGATCGCCTTCCTCGCCGCGCCGGCCGGCGCCGCGCTGGCGGTGCTTGCGCCGCAGGTCGTCGACGTCGTCTACGGCTGGCGCTCGCTGCTGGGCCAGCCGCTGGACGCCGTCCTGCGCGCCTACACGGTGCAGGCGACCTCTCCCCTCGCCCTGGCCGTGTTCCCCCTCGCCGCCCACGCGCTGCTGGTCCGCACGTTCTACGTGCGGGGGCGCGTGGGTCCGCCCGTGGCGATCGCGCTGGCGTCGCTGACCCTCCAGGGCACCCTCTACTACGTCCTGGCCGGGCCGTTCGGGGTCGGCGGCGTGGCGGCCGCCGTGGCCGTGGCCGGCTGGGTGCAGCTGCTGCTCACGGCGGGGTTGGTGTCCCGCGCCGAGGGCTTCTCGCTGGCCGCGTTCGCGGGCCACGCCGCGCGCGCCCTGGCCGCCGCGGCGCTGGCGGCCGCCGCCTCGTACGGGGCGGTGCTGGCGCTGCCGGCGCCGCCCACCTGGGCCGGCAGCCTGCTGGAGCTCGTCGCCGGCGGGCTCGCCTTCGTCGCCGTCTACGCCGGCGCCGCGGCGCTGCTCGGCCTCCCCGAGCTGGCCGCCGTCAGGCGGTTGCTCAGGCGCTGAGGCCGGGTCCGGGGACGGCACGGCGGGCGGGCGGGATCGCTCGCCGGGGACGCCCGCGCCGCCGCCCATGGCCCACGGCGGCCCTCAGAGGACGCGCCGCGGTACCCTCACGGCGCCGTGAAGGCCACCGCCCAGTCGGAGCGGCGGGGCGCCGTCCAGGCGCCGGCCGACGTGTCGACGGGGAGCTCGTCGTAGGGCGCCGCCGCGTCGACGGCGAAGGCGCCGGCGCCTGCCGGCAGCGCGTCCAGGGGCACCGCGCCCGCGTCCTCCACGTAGACGACGCCGCTGCGCCCGTCCTCGGCCACGAGGGCGAGCCCGCCGCCCGGCAGGCGCGACGACGCGCTCGCCGCGGGCAGGCGGCCCTCCCAGAACCTGGCGAACGTCCTCAGCTGCTCGGGGTCGGGGACGGGCTCGTCGTTCAGCCCCCAGACGGCGCCCACCCCGCCGGCCAGCGCGAGCCGCCACAGCCCGCGGCGCAGGCCGTCCTCGTCCCACGGACCGTCGGAGGAGACGAGCAGGTCGGCCTCGAGGAGCAGCGGCCTGCCGCGGGCTCGCGCCAGCTCCGCCAGGGCGGTGCCGAACGTGTCGGTGACCAGGGCGTCCCCTTCGAGGTCGCGCGACACCAGGGCGAGCTTGTCGTCGCCGAGGTCGAAGGCGCGCGGACCGCTGCCCTCCTCGACCGCCGCCAGGAGGTGGGGAAGAGGCAGGAGCTCACCCAAGCGCGCGGCCCAGGCGCGCACGGCGTCCTCGTCGGACCACTCGTCGAGGTCGACCCCGTACGACATCGTCCAGTTCGGCAGCGGGCCCAGCCTGGCCGCGATGTAGCGCTGCAGCCTGTCGAAGGCCGCCCCGCCCTGGCCGCCGGGGTCCCCTGGGACCGTGGGGTCGGCGGGGATCCCGAGCGGCGAGAGCCGGCGCGTCTCGTCTCCCCACTGCCAGAGGTGCAGGAAGAGCCCGTGACGGTGCGCGACGGCGGCCAGCGTCTCGAGGACGCGGAAGGTGCGCGGGTCTGGCTGCACCGAGCCGAGCAGGTCCGAGCGCCGCGTGCCCAGCGAGAACCACTCGTGGGCCACGACGACGTGGACGGCGTCGAAGCCCAGGCGCGCGGCGGCGGCCACGCGCTCCTCGAGGACGGCGGCGAGGCGGTCCTCGTCGCGCGGCAGGTCGCCGAGGTCCTCGAGCGGCCCTCCCGGTCCCGAGAGGACGTTGTAGGTCGTCGGCGCCAGGTCACCCGCGGCGGTGGTGAGCAGGAAGCGCCCGCCGCCCGCGACGAGCGGCCCGGCCAGCGCGGCGGGCGCGGCCGTGACCGCGCCGGAGCGTCCGTCCAAGCCGGGCACCTCGGAGGCCGTGTCGAAGCGCCACTCGCCGGCGCTGGTCGGGGTGAAGCGGAAGCGGTAGAGGGCCCTGCCGGACTCGCCGCCCGCGTAGAACGCCTGGACCCGGTAGGCGTCCCCCGTGGCGTCGTTCGTGAACGTCGCCTCGGCCACGGCGTCGTACGGGTCACCGCGCGGCGCTGGCACCGCGACCTCGAGGTCGAGGGTCTCGTTCACGCGCACGGTGGGAGGCGCGGGCGGCGCGCCCTCGCCGAGCCTGACGACGGGGAACGGTCCCCTCCAGGGGGCGGCCTCCGGCGGCGTGGGCGCCGGCGCCAGCGCGCCGGCCGCCGCCAGGACGGCCAGGGCCGCGGCGTACGCGTACTCGACGAGCGAGGCGCGCCGCCCCGGCCCGCGGCTCACACGCGCCTGAACACCAGGCAGGCGTTCTGCCCGCCGAAGGCGAAGTTCGTCGAGATCGCGACGTCCACCTGCTGCCGGCGGGCCACGTTCGGCACGTAGTCGAGGTCGAGCTCGGGGTCGGGGTCGATGTAGTTGCGGGTCGGCGGCAGGACCCCGCAGTAGATCGCCTGCACCGTGGCGATGGCCTCGACGCCGCCGGCGGCGCCGAGCATGTGGCCCGTCATCGACTTCGTGCTGCTCACCGGCGGCACCGGCCCATGGCCCTCCCACACGGCCTTGAACGCCTGGGTCTCGGCCAGGTCGTTGGCCGGGGTGCTCGTGCCGTGCGCGTTGATGTAGCCCACGTCCTCCGGGCCGATGCCGGCGTCGCGCAGCGCCCAGCGCACGGCCCTGGCGGCGCCGGTGCCGCCGGGGGCGGGCGCCGTGATGTGGTGGGCGTCGGCGCTGGTGGCGTAGCCGACGATCTCGGCGTAGATGCGCGCGCCGCGGCTCACGGCCCGCTCGTACTCCTCGAGGATCAGGATGCCGGCCCCCTCGCCCGCGACGAAGCCGTCGCGCGAGGCGGTGAAGGGCCGGCTCGCCGTCTCGGGGGAGTCGTTGCGCGTCGAGAGCGCCTTCATGACCGCGAAGCCGCCGATGCCCATGGGCGTGACGCAGGCCTCGGTGCCGCCGGCGAACACGATGTCGGCGTCGCCGCGCTGGATCATCCGGTACGCGTCGCCGATGTTGCCGGAGCCGGTGGCGCAGGCCGTGACGACCGTGGAGCTGGGCCCGGTCAGCCCGTAGCGCATGGCCACGTGACCGCTGGCCATGTTCGCGATCAGCATGGGGATGAAGAACGGGCTCATGCGCATGACGCCGCGCTCGTGCACGACCGCCGACTGCGCCTCCCAGGTCTCGAGCCCGCCGATGCCGGACCCGATGCAGGTGCCCGCGTGCTCGCCCGCGACGTCGTCCTCGCTGAGGCCGGCGTCCTCGAGGGCCAGCGCGGCGCCGATGAGCGCGAGCTGCACGAAGCGGTCGAGCTTCCTGGCCTCGCGCCGCTCGATGTAGGCCGACACGTCGACGTCCACCTCCCCGGCGATCTGGACGCTCAGGTCGGAGGCGTCGAAGCGCGTGATGCGGCGGATGCCGTTCCTGGCCTCGTGCTGGCCGGCGAGGAACTCGGCGGCGCCGACCCCTATCGGTGTTACGGGGCCGACCCCGGTGACGACGACACGTCTCATGTCGGGTGTAAGGGTACTAGACCGGACCCCTCCGGGCTGTACCCGGGCCGTCTACCTTACTGCTTCTCGGCGATGAACTTGACGGCGTCTCCGACGGTGCGGATGCCCTCGGCTTCCTCGTCCGAGATCTCCACGCCGAACTCGTCCTCCAGGCCCATGATCAGCTCGACGACGTCGAGCGAGTCGGCGCCGAGGTCCTCCTGGAAGCGGGACTCCGTCGTGACCTCGCTGGCGTCGGCGTCAAGCTTGTCGGCGATGATGTCTCGGATCTTCTCGAGGATCTCTTGCTCGTCCACTGTGCCCTTCCTCCTGAGCCCATCCTAGTGGCGCACGTCGGGAGGCCTGCCAGGTCCTGACGGACTCTCCCCATGGCGCCGCCACACGGACGACCTGGTGGGCGGCGGCCCGCATGCGCGTGGGGCCTTTCAAGGCCCCCGAATCATTACGGCATGACCATGCCACCGTCAACAGCCAGGGTCTGGCCGTTGACGTAGCCAGCCTCCCGGCTGACGAGGTACGCCACGGCGTGCGCCACGTCGCGAGGCGAGCCGAAGCGCCCCGCGGGGATCTCCTGCAGGTAGCGCTGCCTCAGCTCCTCGGGCAGCGCGTCCGTCATGTCCGACTCGATGAAGCCCGGCGCGACGGCGTTCACGGTCACGCCGCGTCCGCCGTACTCCCGGGCCAGCGCCTTAGTCAGGCCGATGAGGCCCGCCTTCGCCGCGACGTAGTTCGCCTGTCCGACGTTGCCGCGCAGCGCGACGACCGAGCTGACGTTCACGATGCGCCCCGCCTCGCTCCTCAGCAGGTGCCTGAGCGCGGCGCGCGAGAGGTAGAAGGCCGCCGAGAGGTCGGTGTCGATGACGCTGCGCCAGTCGTCGTCCTTCATGCGCAGCGCCAGCCCGTCGCGCGTGATGCCGGCGTTGTTCACGAGGACGTCGAGGCCGCCGAAGCGCTCGGACACCTCCCTCACCAGCGCGGCGCAGGCATCGGGGTCGGCGACGTCGGCCCCGAAGGCGGCGGCCTCGCCGCCCGCGGCCTGGAGCCGGGCGACGAGCTCCTCGGCCGGCCCCGCCGAGCTGGCGTAGTGCACGGCCACGCGGTAGCCGCGCTCGCCCAGGTAGGCGGCGGTCTCGCGGCCGATGCCGCGGCTCGAGCCCGTGACGAGAACGACGCGACCGTCACCCTGCATGCGCGCCCACCACCTCCTCGAGGCCCGCGGGGTCCGTCACCGACGCGGCCCAGGCGCCGGGCAGCGTGCGCCGCACCAGGCCCGCGAGCACCTCGCCGGAGCCGAACTCCACGAACCTCGCGCCCTCGCCGGCCGTGGCGGAAAGCCACCTGAGCGTCTCGACCCACCTCACGCTGCGCGTCACCTGGTCGGTGAGCATACGCGGCGCCTCGGCGGCCGAGGGGAGGGGCCGCGCCGTGACGTTGCAGACGACCGGGAAGGCCGGTTCGCGGAACGCCACCGCGGCCAGGTCGGCCGCCAGCCGCTCGGCGGCCGGCGCCATCAGGCTGCAGTGGAACGGCGCCGAGACCGGCAGGGGCACGGCGCGGGCGCCCTTGCCCTTGAGGAGCGCCGCGGCGGCGTCGACGGCGGCGGCCTCGCCCGAGATCACCGTCTGGCCCGGAGAGTTGTAGTTCGCGACCTCCACGACCCCGGCGGCGCTCGCCTCGCGCAGCGCCTCCTCGACGACGCCGGCCTCGACCTTGAGGACGGCCGCCATGGCGCCCTCGCCCGGCGGCACCGCCTCCTGCATGTAGGTCCCGCGGGCGCGCACGAGCCTCACGGCGTCGGCGAGGTCGAGGCTGCCCGCCGCCACCAGCGCCGTGTACTCGCCCAGGCTGTGGCCGGCCGCGTAGGCGGGTCGCTCGCCGCCCGCCTCCAGGTAGGCGGCGTAGGCTGCCGCGCCGGCGGCCACGAGGGCCGGCTGCTGGTTGGCCGTGAGCCTGAGGTCGTCCTCCGGCCCCTCCCACATCAGGTCGAGCAGGCCGGGTAGCGCGGCGTCGGCGGCGTCGAGGACCTCCCGCGCCGCCGGCGACGTCTCGTAGAGCTCGCGACCCATGCCGACGCGCTGCGACCCCTGGCCGGGGAAGAGCGCGACGACGGGGCTCACGCCGCCGCGGGCGCCCAGGTGACGACCGAGGAGGCCCAGGTCAGGCCGGCGCCGAACGACACGAGTAGCAGGTGGTCCCCCGCCGCCACGCGGCCCTCGTCGTGGGCGTGGAGCAGGGCGAGCGGGATGCTGGCCGTGGAGTTGTTGCCGTACTCGTCGACGGTGACGATCACGCGCTCGCGATCGAGGCCGAGGCGCTCGCGCGCGGCGTCGATGATGCGCAGGTTCGCCTGGTGCGGGACGAAGAGGCTGATGTCGGCGGGCTGCAGTCCGGCCTTCTCGATCGCCTCGAAGGTCGACGTCGTCATGACCCTGACCGCGAACTTGAAGACCTCGCGGCCGTTCATGTAGACGTGCTCTGACAGCGGCTCGCCGCCGGGCAGGCAGCGCCCGACGGACCGCTTGTGCAGGTGCACGCTGCCCGAGCCGTCCGCGCCCATGACCATCGACCTGATGCCGTACTCGTCCGGCACGGCCTCGACGACGGCGGCGCCCGCCCCGTCGCCGAAGAGCACGGCCGTGGAGCGGTCGTTCCAGTCGACGATCTTCGTCAGCGCCTCGCTGCCTATCGTGAGCACGCGCCGGCACTGGCCGGACTCGACGAGGCCGCGGGCCACGCCCAGGCCGTAGAGCCAGCCGGGGCAGGCCGCCAGCAGGTCGAACGCGCCGGCCGCCAGCTTGAAGCGGTCCTGGACCAGCGCGGCCGTGGCGGGGAACAGCGCGTCGGGCGTGTTCGTGGCGACGATGACCATGTCGACGCCGGCGAGGGCGTCGTCGCCGTGGCGGGCGAGCAGGTCCTCGACCGCCCTGAAGGCCAGGTCGCTGGTGTACTCCTCCTCGCCGGCCACGTGCCGGCGCTTGATGCCCGTCCGCGAGGTGATCCACTCGTCGGACGTGTCCATCATCCGCTCGAGGTCGTGGTTCGAGAGGACGTGCGGCGGGGCGTAGGCGCCGAGGAGCGTGATGCCGGCCCTCGTACCCTCGCGCCCGTTGGCGCCTGGGACGGCTATGACGCTAGGCCTCCGCGAAGACCTGACGGCCGTCGTAGTAGCCGCACTCGGGGCAGACGACGTGCGGCGGCCGCAGCTCCTTGCACTGGGGGCAGGCGACGAGCGTCGGCTCCTTCAGCGCGTGGTGGCTGCGGCGGGCGTCGCGGCTGGCGCGCGACGTGCGCTTCTTGGGTACTGGGTGCTTCGCCATCTCTGTTGACTCTCCTAAGCGGGGCCCGTGAGAGGCCCATCGGTTAGCTTACGACTCTCGCTCGAGGTCGCGCAGCGCCTCGGCCAGGCCCTTGATCCGCACGGCGCCGTTTAGGCCCTCCACGTCCGGCGGCCTGTCGTCGGCCAGCTCGGGATGCTCGTTGAGGTTCACGCCGTCGAGGTTGAGGCCGCGGCAGTCCTCGCGGCACAGCGCCGTGAGGGGGACCTCGATCGCGATGAGCTCGGTCAGCAGGGGGGCGAAGTCGACCTCGGGCCGCCCGAAGACGAGCAGCTCCTCCTCTTCCTCCTCGAGCTCCTCGAGCCGCAGCGGCCGGTCGGAGGGGCGGTAGGACATGGGGAAGACGAACTCCGCCTCGACCTCCACGGCCACGTCGGTGAGGCAGCGCCGGCACTCGAGCACCGCCGTCGCGCTGACATCGCCGTCGGCGACGAAGTCGTCGTCGCCGCCCGTGTTCACCACCCGCACCTGCCAGGCGATGGGCCCGGCCAGCCTGAGGCCGTCGGCCTCGAGCAGCTCCTGCGCGGGCTCGAGCAGGCCCTCGGCTTCTACCTCTAGTTCGCTTCCGGGAGCGTGGTGAAGCAGGGAGGCTAGGTTTAGTGTCGCATCCCTGCGAGACTGCATCTCGCTAGAGTATAGGTCGGGTCGGATACAAGTCAACAAGACGCGATGCCGTGCGGGCTGGTCGTGCGCCTCGCCCCGCCGCGCTCCCGGGGGGCGCGTACTATCGCGTCGAGCGAGCCGCGGCGGCCGCGGGCGCCGCTCCGGAAGGAGAGGGCAGCAGGGTGCTCACCGTCGTCATCCCCGTGAGGGGCGGTCCGGAGCTGCTGGCCGAGCAGCTCGAGGCACTGGCCGGACAGTCCTCCGAGGAGCCCTGGGAGGTGGTCGTCGCCGACGACTCGGACCCGGGGGACGCCAGGGTCGCGGAGGTGGTCGCGAGGTTCGAGGGCAGGCTGCCCGGCCTGCGCCGCGTGCCGGCCGGCGCGCAGGGGGCCGCGCACGCCCGCAACGTGGGGGCGTCCGCCGCCTCCGGCGACAAGCTCGCCTTCCTCGACGCCGACGACGTCGCCGCCCCCGGCTGGGTGGCGGCGATGGCGGACGCCCTGGACCGCCACGCCGTCGTCGCCTCGCGCTGGGAGTTCGAGCGCCTCAACTCCCCCGAGGTGCTGGCCGGGCGCGCGCCGGCGCAGGTGAACGGTCCGCAGCGCTTCAAGCGGCCGCCGTTCCTCGACCACGCCGGCGGCTGCGGCCTGGGGGTGCGCCGCGCCGCGTTCGAGGCCGTTGGGGGCTTCGACGAGAGCTGGGCCCTACTCGAGGACACCGACCTCACCTGGCGGCTGCAGCTCGCCGGCCACGACCTGGGGTTCGCGCCGGACGCCGTCGTCCACGTCCGCTTCCGCTCCTCCGGCCTGGCCAGCTTCAAGCAGGCCTACGGCTTCGGCTTCCACAACGTCAGGCTCTACAAGGAGTACCTGCCGCGCGGCATGCGGCGCATCCGCCCGAGCGAGTCGCTGGCGCGCCTGTGGGGCCTCGTGCGCATGCTGCCCGAGCTCTTCTCCCGCGAGACCAGGCCGCGGTACCTGCGGACGCTCGGCCACCGGCTCGGCCGCCTGGCGGGCTCCCTGCGCTACGGGGTGTGGGGCGTGTGAGGCGCTCGCCGGTCGCGCGGGCGGCGAGGCGGGCGCGCGCGGCGGTGTTGACGCCCCTGTTCGGCGCCGTGGTCGGCGTCGCCACCGACGAGCCCTGCGTCGCCCTCACCTTCGACGACGGGCCGCACCCGCGCTGGACGCCCGCCCTCCTCGAGGTGCTGGCGCGCCACGGGGCGAGGGCCACGCACTTCTTCGTCGGGGAGGCGGCGGAGCGGCACCCCGACCTCGCGGCGGCGGTCGTGGGCGCCGGCGACGCCGTCGGCTCGCACACCTACTCTCACCCCTCGCTCGTGCGCCTGCCGCCCGCCGCGGCGGCGCGCGAGGTCGCCGCGGGCCACGCCGCGGTGGGGGGCCTGGCCGCCCCGCTCTTCCGTCCTCCTTACGGGCACTACGACCTCGACGTCGCCCGCGCCGTCTGGCGAGCGGGCCTCACCTGCGTGGCCTGGACCGCCCACGTCGAGGACTGGCTGCCGCTGGGCGAGGACGAGCTGGCCCGCCGCCTCCGGGCGGCGCTGCGTCCGGGGGCGATCGTGCTGCTGCACGAGGCGCTCCACACCAACGGGCCCGCCGACGAGCGCGACAGGTCCGCGCTGCTCGCGGCCCTCGACCGCGCGCTGGCCGAGCGGGAGGGCGAGCTCAGGTTCGTGACGGTGCCGGAGCTGTTCGCGCTGGGGCGCCCAGTGAGGGAGCTGATAGAGCGTCGCGGCGACGACGCCTTCGTGGCCGCCCAGGCGCGCGCCGCGGGGTAGGCTCCTTGCCGATGTTCGAGGTCGTGCCCTGCGTCGACGTCAGGCGCGGCCGGGCCGTGCGCCTCTACGAGGGCGACCCGGAGCGGGAGACCGTCTACCACGCTCACCCGCTCGAGGCCGGCGCGCGCTTCGCCGCGCTCGGGGCCGCGCGCCTCCACGTGGTGGACCTCGACGCCGCGCTCGGCGACGGCGAGAACCTGTCCGCGATCGAGAGGCTGTGCCGCGGCGTGCCCTCGAGCGTGCAGGTCGCCGGCGGCGTGAGGAGCCTGGAGGACGCCGCGCGGCGGCTCGACTTCGCGTCCGCCGTCGTCGTCGGCACGGCCGCGGTGACGCAGCCCGAGCTCGTGGAGTCGCTGCTGGCGCGGTTCGGCCCCGAGAGGGTGATCGTGTCGGTGGACGCCGCCGGCGGCGAGGTCGTCGTGCGCGGCTGGACCACCGGCGGCGGCGTGAGCGCCGCCGCGCTGGCCCGCGACATGGAGGCCAGGGGCGTGAGGCGGCTGATCTTCACCGACACGACGCGCGACGGCACGCTGCGGGGCGTCGACCCCGCGCCCGTGGCGGCGGTGCGGGAGGCCTTCGGCGGGACCCTGCACGCCGGCGGCGGCGTGGCCTCCGACGCCGACCTCGACCTCTACGAGCGCCTGGGCCTTGACGGCGCGATCGTGGGTCGCGCCCTCTACGAGGGGAAGGTCAGCTATCCCAGAACTGCCTGAGGTGGAGACCGTGCGGCGTGAGCTCGAGCCCTGGCTCATCGGGCGCGAGGTCGCGGCGGCCGAGCTGCTGGCGCCGCCGGGGCCGAAGTACGCCGGGCTCGAGCGGGCGTCCGGTCAGCGCGTGCTGGCGGTGGGGCGAAGGGGCAAGTTCCTCATCGCGCCGCTCTCGGGGAACGACGAGCTGGTGATGCACCTGGGCATGACGGGCTCACTGGGGCCCGAGGAGCCGGCCGACCACGTGCGCGTGCGGCTGCACCTGCTGGGCGACGGCCCGCCGACGATCTACTTCAGGGACCCGCGCCGCTTCGGCCGCTTCCTAGTCGTGCCCGCCGGCGACTACGCCGCCCTGCCCACGCTGCGCGACCTCGGCCCCGAGCCCTTCGACCCGTCCCTGACGGCCGAGGGCTTCGCCGCGAACCTGCGGCGCTCCGCCACGGCCGTGAAGGCCTACCTGCTGAGCCAGCGGCCCGTGGCCGGCGTGGGGAACATCTACGCCGACGAGGCGTTGTGGCGCGCCCGGATCAACCCGCTCACGCCGGCGGACGCGGTGAGCCTCGACCAGGCGGCGGACCTGCTCGCCGCGCTGCGCGCCGTGCTGGCGGAGAGCATCGCCGCGAACGGCACGACCCTGCGCGACTACCGCCGCGTGGGCGGCGAGGCCGGGTCGTTCTACGAGCGGCTCGCGGTGTACGGCAAGGCCGGCGAGCCCTGCCCGCGCTGCGGCGCCGTGATGGTCAGGAGCGTCGTCGGCGGACGCGGGACCGTCCACTGCCCCGTCTGCCAGCCGGCCCCGCGGAGGGCCCGCCGCCGCGGCGCGCGCGCCGCCTGAGACCCGTCGGGCGGCCGGTTCAAGGATTCTGTAGGATTCAAGGGTGCGGTCGAGCGAGGGGCGCCGAGGCGAGCGCGCGGTCGTCGTGACCGGCGCATCGAGCGGCATCGGCAAGGCGATCGCCCTTCACCTGGCCCAGCGAGGCTTCCTCGTGTTCGCCGGCGTGCGCAGGCCGGAGGACGAGGCGGCGCTCACGTCGGCGGCGGGCGCGGACGGCGCGCTCGTCAGGCCGGTGACCCTCGACGTCACGGTCGAGGAGCAGGTCTGCGCCGTCGCCGAGACCGTGGGGGAGCACGGCACGCCGCTCGCCGGGGTCGTGAGCAACGCCGGCATCGCCGTGGCCGCCCCCATGGAGTTCGTTCCCCTCGAGGACCTCAGGCGCCAGTTCGAGGTCAACGTGGTCGGCGCCGTGGCCACGATCCAGGCCCTGATGCCCCAGGTGAGGGCGTCGCGCGGACGCCTGGTCATGATCGGCTCGATCTCCGGCCTCGTCTCCTCGCGCGTGCTGGGCGCCTACGCCGCCTCGAAGTTCGCGCTCGAGGCCATCTCCGACGCGCTCCGCCGCGAGCTCGCCGACTGGGGCATACCGGTCTCGGTGGTCGAGCCCGGCCGCATCGCGACGCCCATCTGGTCGAAGTCGGTGGGCGACGCCCTCGAGCGGCTCGAGCGCATGCCTCCCGAGGCCCTGCGGTACTACGAGGGCATGATCGACGAGGTGAGGGAGGGGGCCAAGCAGGCCGAGGTCAACGGCACGCCGGCCGCGGCGGTCGCCCGCGCGGTCTACCGCGCCCTCACGGACCGCCGGCCGCGCACGCGCTACTTCGTCGGCCTCGACGCGCACATCGTCAACGCCCTCAGGCGCGTGCTCACCGACCCGATGTTCGACAGGCTCATCAGGGCCACGCGGCGCTGAAGGGGGGATGAAGGCCGCGGCGCCCCCGGACGGCGGCGCGCGCGGCGCGGGTGATATCGTTCCAGGACGCGTTCGACGTGGGCGAGACAGCACGCTCGCGCACGGAGTGACTTGCCGAAGAGGTGGAGCGATGCGGAGAACCGTGACGTTGCTGCTGACCGCGCTGGCCGCCGCACTCCTGGGCGCGGCGTACGCCCAGACGGGCTGGACCTGCCCGGAGGGCTTCGAGGGCCAGACCCTCTCCGTCTACAACTGGAGCACGTACATCGCCGAGGACACGATCTCGAACTTCGAGGAGCTCTGCGGCGTGACCGTGATCTACGACACCTACCCCACCGACGACGACATGCTCGTGCGCCTGCGCCAGGGCAACCCCGGCTTCGACGTCGTCGTGCCGTCCGACGTCGTGGCCACGCTGATGATCTCCGAGGGCCTGCTCGAGGAGCTCGACCACGACGCCATCCCGAACCTCGCGAACGTCGACCCCAAGTTCCTCGACCTGCCCTTCGACCCGGGCAACCGCTACACGGTCCCGTACCAGTGGGGCACGACGGGCATCGGCTACAACGCCGAGCGCGTGGGCGAGGTCACGAGCTGGGAGGACATGTTCTCCCACGACGGCCCCGTGGCCTGGCTCGCCGACACCACGCAGATGCTCGGCGTGGCGCTGATCATGACCGGGCACGACCCCAACAGCTCCGACCCCGAGGAGATCGAGGAGGCCAAGCGGTTCCTCATCGACAACGGCGACAACGTCGTCTACATAGCCGCCGACGACGGCCAGGAGATGCTGGCGCGCGGCGAGGTCGACATGGTCGTCGAGTACTCGGGCGACGTCTTCCAGGTCATGGACGAGTGCGAGTGCGACACCTACGGCTACGTGATCCCCGCGGAGGGGACGAACTTCTGGGTCGACAACCTGGCGATCCCGCGCGGCGCCCCGAACAAGGCCCTCGCCGAGGTGTTCATCGACTACGTCCTCGACCCCCAGGTCGGGGCCGACATCTCGAACTACACCGCCTACGGCACGCCGAACCGGGCCGCCCTCGACCAGGGGCTCATCGACGAGGAGCTCGTCGCCGACCCGGGCATCTACCCCAGCGCCGAGACCCAGGAGCGGCTCTTCTTCGCCGTGCAGGACGAGGAGCGCGAGGCGCTGCTGAACGAGGCCTGGGACGAGATCCGCATCCTCGTCGGCCAGTAGGGGGCCGGGCAGGGCCTTGACCGAGAGCGCCACCACGCGGCCGGCGGCTCCCGCCACCACGGGGGCGCCGGCCGTGCGGCTCCAGGGGCTGGTCAAGGAGTTCGGGGAGCGCAGGTCCGGCCAGCGCGTCCGCGCCGTCGACGGCGTCAGCCTCGACGTCGGCGAGGGCGAGTTCTTCGCCCTGCTGGGGCCCTCCGGCTGCGGCAAGACGACGACGCTGCGCATGATTGCCGGGTTCATCCGTCCGGACGAGGGTCGAATCGAGCTCGACGGCGACAGGATCGACACCAAACCGACCCACCAGCGCGGGACGGCGATGGTCTTCCAGAACTATGCGCTGTTCCCCCACATGACCGTTTTCGACAACGTCGCGTTCGGGCTGCGGATGCGCAAAGTCGAACGCGACGAGATCAGGCGCCGGGTTACCGACGCGCTGAGCCTTATGCGGCTGGTCGAACTGGCTGAACGGTATCCACGTGAGCTGTCCGGCGGCCAGCAGCAGCGTGTGGCGCTGGCGCGTGCGATTGTGCTCAATCCCAAGGTTCTCCTCCTGGACGAACCGCTGAGCAATCTCGACGCAAAGCTGCGCAAGGAGCTGCGCAAGGAGATACTGGACCTCCACCGCCTGGCCAACATCACCACGATCTTCGTAACCCACGACCTGGAGGAGGCATTCTCTCTGTCCGACGTGGTTGCGGTAATGAATGCCGGCAGGATCGAGCAGGTCGGTGCACCGATCGATATCTACCATCACCCCAAGACCACTTTCGTGGCGAATTTTATCGGCTATTCGAACATCTTCGAACGCAACCGTCCGTTCGGAGACGCCGCCGATGCGGTCCGCATCGGCGAAGGCGAGGCTACGCCAAGTTCAGGGCGCTTTGCGGTTCCAGCACAGTCGGTTCACGTGTCGACAACGCCGTTGCACACAGACACCGCGCTGAAGGGAACGATCTCGCAGATCATGTTTCTCGGCGCCCGCATGCAGATCACGGTCGATGCCGGAGGACAGACCATACAGGCGGAACTGCCGGTCAATCCGACGGTTCATGCGCTCGGAAAGGGAGCGGAAGTCTTTCTCGGCTGGAACGCCGACGAGATCGTGCCGCTGCCGGAGGAACAGTGACCAGCCGGCAGTTTGCGGACGCAGGCGCTTACCATTGAGCGACGACCGCCAAGGGAGGATGGGGCTTGAACGACAAACGCGCAATCACGCCTTGGCTGTTGAGCCTGCCAGCGCTCATCTTGCTCGCGGTGCTCTTCATGCTGCCGGTGCTTCGCCTGATGGTGCTGAGCCTGTTCATCGAAACCCCTGACGGCTATCGTTTCACCCTGCACAACTACGTGGTCTTCTTCACCGACCCGTATACGCTGAAGCAGCTCTGGGTGACTTGCAAGATCAGCTTCATCACGACGTTCATTTCGCTCGTGCTGGCATTTCCGGTGGCGCTCTACATGCGGCAGCTGCCGCCACGCACGCGTGGCCTTTTGGCGTTTCTGGTGCTGTCGCCGCTGCTCACCAGCGTTGTGGTGCGCACGCTGGCATGGGTTTACCTGCTGGGCTCGAAAGGCGTCCTCAACACGTTTCTCGGCCAGCTCGGTCTGCCGCCAGTTCAACTCATCTACAATGAGAGCGGCGTGGTCATCGGCCTGGTCCACGTGCTTTTCGGCTACATGATCCTGTCGCTGATGACTTCGGTCCTGAAGATCGACGACAACCTGCTCTATGCGGCAGCCAATCTGGGCGCCAGCAAGCTGGTCATCTTCTGGAAGATCATTCTGCCGCTCAGCCTGCCGGGCATACTTGCCGGCTTCGTGCTGGTTTTCACGATGAGCGCGAGCACCTACGCGACGTCGGCGATGTTGGGCGGGTCGCGTACGCGTCTCCTGGCGCCGGAGGTCTACAATCTGGCGGTCAATCGTCTCGCCTGGGACGAGGCTTCGACTGCCGCCACGATTCTATTCGTGATGATCGCCGTGGTCGTGGT
>DASVDQ010000051.1 GCA_036381035.1 Trueperaceae bacterium
GCGCGACGTTCTCGCTCGCGATGCCGCGTAGCTGCGGGACCACGAGGAGCGCGATGGTCACGAGGGTGACGCCCACGAAGGCGAGCGTCAGCCTCACGCTGAGGCGGCTCATGGTCCGCCCTCCGGCTTGTGCGCGAGCTCCACCGCGTGCGCGAGGACGTGAAGACCGGCGCTGAGCCTGCTCATGGCGCCCCCTCGGCAGCGCGCACGCGAGCGCATGTCTCGGAGCTGCGCCCGCTCATCGCGCTCCCTCGGCAGCCCGCTCGTCGAGGCGGAAGCCCATGCCGCGCACGGTGACGATGAGCCCGTTCGCGCCGGCCTCGGCCAGCTTGCGGCGCAGGTTCTTCAGGTGGGAGTCGAGGGTGCGCTCGAGTATGGCGCTCTCGGGCAGCGCCCGCTCGATCAGGTCGGCGCGGCTGAAGAGCCGGCCGGGGGAGGCCGCGAGCGCCGCCAAGAGCCTGAACTCGGTGGCGGTGAGGGCGAGGTCCTTCCCGCCGTACTGCGCGCGGCCGTGCTCGGGCTCGACGCGGAGCCTCCCCACCACGAACGCCGGCGGAGGGTCGGCCTGACCGTTGGCCCGCCGCAGCACCGCCTTCACCCGCGCGACGACCTCCCGGAAGGAGAAGGGCTTGACGACGTAGTCGTCGGCGCCCAGCTCGAGTCCGACGAGGCGGTCGACCTCCTCGCCCCGCGCCGTCAGGAGGATGACGGGGGTGCTGCCGTCGCCGCGGATGCGGCTCAGGACCTCGAAGCCGTCCATGCCGGGCAGCATGACGTCGAGGAGCACGATGTCTGGCCGCGCCGCGCGGTAGAGGCTAAGCGCCCGGTGGCCGTCTGCCGCGATCTCGGTGGCGTAGCCCTCCCTCTTGAGGTAGGCGTCGAGCGTCCGCGAGATGCCGGGCTCGTCCTCGACGATCAGGACCGTCGCCGAGCGCGGTGGAACCATGCTTCGAGATTACGACCGCAGTGTGCAGGGACCGTGCAGCCGGCACGTCCTCGCGGGTCGCGCCTGCACGAGAACTGCACGAACGCTGGGCAGAGTCTGCACAGCGGGGGTTCAGGCTGCCTCACACGGGCCGGGTCAGCGCCGCACCCGGTCACCGCGGGCCGAGCCGACCGGCGTCGGCCGCGCCCATCCACCCTGGGCCGAGCCCGGCCCGACGCAGCGCGCGGCGCCGAGGAGGGTCAGAAGATGAGACGAACGAGGTTCAAGGTCCTGTTGCTCGCGCTGGCGGTCCCGCTACTGGGCGCCGTCGCCCTGGCGCAGGAGAGCGGTGCCGACGCCGACCTGGCGGCCAGGATCGCCGAGCTGCGGGCGCAGGCTCAGCGCCTGACGGTCCTGGCCGAGCTGCCCGAGGAGGCGCGCCCCGAGGTGCAGGCGCTGCTCGACAGGTACGACGAGCTCAGGCGGTCCGCCCAGGAGCTCGAGGTCGCGAGGCTGGAGGCGCTGGTCGACGCCCTGGAGGCCGGCGAGTCCCCCGCGGTCGCGAACCAGCTCGCCGATTCCGCGGTGGCGGACCAGCGCGTGGAGCTCACGCGACAGTGGGAGTCGCTGCGCGATGAGGCCGAGGCGCTCGCGGAGCAGTACCCCGAGGCCGCGCGCCTGCTCAGGCGGCTGACCTCGCAGAGGCTGCTCGCCGGCAGCGGCATGGGGTTCGGCGCAGGCGAGGTCGTGTTCGGGACCCCGGGCCGGGCCTTCGCGTTCCCGGCGGTCCCAGGGGAGAGCGTGCCGGGCATCCGCATCGACGGGCTGGAGGGCCTCCTGCATGACAGGGACGCCGTCGAGCGGGCCCGGATGGTCCTGCCGCGGCTGCGCGAGCAGCGCTGACGCACGCCTGACCTCCGCGGTCGCGGCGTCCACATCGGCCCTCACGCGGGCGTTCCTGCCGTTACCTATCGCGCCGGCAGCGCCGACGCGCCGCGTTGCGGGGTAAGCGAGCGGCGCCACCCAGACGGGTGGCGCCGCTCGCC
>DASVDQ010000052.1 GCA_036381035.1 Trueperaceae bacterium
TCTTGAGGTCGTGCGCACCGAGCTCGTCGACCGCGAGGAGGAGGTGTTCGAGCGCCAGCGCGAGTTCGTGGAGCTCGGCTACGAGGGCGCGATCCTCCGCACCGCCGACGGCGTCTACCAGTACGGGGCGCGCAGCTTCGACCTCTTGAAGGTCAAGTCGTTCATGGACGCCGAGTACGAGATCGTCGGACACAAGGACGGCGTGGGCAAGTTCGCCGGCGCGGTGATCTGGGTGTGCCGCCTGCCCGACGGAAGGACCTTCGACGTGGTGCCCCGCGGCTCCATGGAGGAGCGGAGGCGGTGGTTCCTCGAGGGCGAGAAGTACCACGGCAGCCTGCTGAACGTGCGGTACTTCGAGGTGAGCGAGGACGGCGTGCCGCGCTTCCCCGTCGGCGCCGGCATCCGCGCGCCCGAGGACGTCGGCTGAGGAGGGGCGTGACGATGCCGCTTCAGCGACGAACCTCCGAGTCCGACCCCATCGAGGTCTTCTGGGTCGACCGGGCCGCACACGGCACGGCGGGCCGGCTGGGGCTGACCTTCGCGCCGGGCAAGAAGGGCGCCGGGGCTGCCACCGGCGCGACGTGGGACCGCGACCTGGCGACGGACCTCGACCGCCTGCGCCACCACCACGGCGTCGACCTGCTCGTGTCCCTGATGGAGGGCTTCGAGTACCGCCTGCTCGGCGTACCCGACCTCCTCGACGAGGCCCGCGCCCGCGGCATCGAGGTCCTCCGGCTGCCGATCGTGGACGGCAGCGTGCCGCGGCCGGGCGACCTGCCCGAGGTGCGCGAGCTGGTGCGGTCCGTCCGCGAGGCGATGCTGGCCGGGCGCACCGCCGTCATCCACTGCCGCGGGGGTCAGGGGCGCACGGGCACCATCGCGGCGCTGGTGGTGGCCACGTTCGGCCACGAGCCGCGCGAGGCCATCGGCATCGTGCGCGAGGCGCAGCCCTGGGCGGTGGAGAACCCCCTGCAGGAGAGGTACGTCGAGGAGACGGCGCCGCTGCTGCGAGCGCTCCCCGGCGAAGCTCGCTAGGCGGGTCGGGTCGCCCCGCCCCGACGACGCGGCGCGGGACGCCGGCTCGCGCCGCCGCGCCCGTCCGCGACGTTCTAGCTGCGCAGCGCCAGCGGCGTGATGGGCCTGAACATGCCGGTCTTCGTCATGTCGCGCACCAGTTCGAAGCGCTCGAGGGCGGCGATCGGGTCAACGTCGTCGAGGTTCGAGAAGTCGATCGCCTGCCAGCCCGGCCTGTCGACCCTGACGCTCAGCAGGTAGTCGTCGCGCACCTGGCCCGTTGCGGGGTCGGGCCGCTGCGTGTAGCCGCTGGCGATGACCTCCTCCGCGGCGGGGAGCGCGTGGAAGGCCTCGCCGACGGCGCGGAAGACGATCGCGTGGACGAAGCGCATGTACTCCTTGCGCACCTGCGTGGACGACCTCTTCTTGACGTTCAGCTTGTACCGGGACGCCGACACCTCGGCCCTCATGGTCGGCATGTCCTCGACCTCGGGGAGGTCGATGTCGAGCGCGATCGACCTGCCGCCCCGCGCCAGCCCGTACGACAGCTCGGTCTCCCTGGGCCAGTCGAGGTCGGCCAGCCGCTCCTCGAACACGCGCTCCATGACGCTCACGTCCGTGTGCAGCCCGTCTTCGAGCTCGCGGCGGCGCGCCGCCTCCCGCGCCTCGTGCTCCTCCTTGGCCCGCTCCCAGGCCGCCAGCTCGGCGCGCCAGGCGTCCTCCGCGGCGCGGTTCTCCTCCTCGATGCGAGCCCGCCGGCCGGGCAGCAGACGGTCGAGCGGACCGAGCTGCTTGAGCGGCGGCCTCGGCGGGCGAGGCGTGGTGAAGGGGCGCGGTCGGTACTCGACGTGCTCCCGCGGCGACGGGGTGGCGAGGTGCGTATCGAGGATCTCGTCGATGCCGGCGTTGACCTTCTCGCACTGCTCGGCCAGGAACCGCCTGAGCTCGGCGTCGTGGTCCTGCTTCACCTGCCGCGCGAGCCTCGGCGGCAGGGGGGTGCCGTCGGGCAGCTCGAGCCTCAGCCAGCCGTCCTCGTCCAGGACGAGCCGGATCGCGACGTCCTCGACGCCGCCGGCAAGCGGTCCAGGCGAGCCGCTGGGTCCGCGCCTCCGCCCCACACTACCGGTGGGGTAGCTGTACCGCTTCCGGTACGAGATGCCTGTCCCCGGTATGCCGATGCTGTAGTGGACGCCGCGGGGTCCGAACCCGAACTTCGCGCCGCGCGGGCCTATCGATATGCCGACCCCGCTCTTGCTGAGGTTCAGGTGCACGCCCTTGGCTAGGCGGATGCGGCGTTGGAAGCGAAGGCCCATAAGGAGACTCCCCCCAGTAGAGCTGCCAGTTGCGAGGATAGCTAGCGGGTCGCTCCCCTGGCTGCGACCTGGCGCGGGCCGCTTCGGAGCCCGGCCGCGAGGAGCTGTACCAAGCGCCGCGTCCTCCACCTCGCGGCACCCGTGAACCGGAGCGACTAGCCCGAGCTCGTCGTGGACGTGATGTACTCTTGTCAGCATCTGCTTACGCAGTGCCAGAGTGGAGGCCGCAACTTCATGCCGTTCGAACCGGGGAGGGGACGACGATGCTAGGTCTCGGGATCCAGGTGGCGGCCGCCACCGTAGCGGCGCTGCGCGGGTGGGGGTTCCTTCCGTTCGGCCTCCTCGTCGCGCTCTTCTTCCTCGGGAGGGGGCTCGGGCCGTTGGGTCTCACCTTCTTGGTCATGATCCTCGACTGGGTCGTCATCGGCGTGCTGATCTACCTGGCGGTGGTCGGCAAGCCGAGGCCACAGGGCTCACCCGAAGCGGGAGCCGCACCGCGGGAGCCCGAGCCCCGGTGACGTTTAGCGCATCTAGCGCCCCGACCCTCGTGTGCGCGACCCGCGTCGACCGAGGCTGACCGCTTCGGCTCTCGCCAGCTCGGCCACGCTGCGCAGGAAGCCGGTCAGGAGCACCAGCTCCTCGTCGCTGTAGCCGCGCAGCAGCTCCAGCAGGCCGTTCACGAAGCCCGCCAGGTAGGGCTCGATCTCGGACATCCTCTCGGGCTTGGCGTGCACGAAGACGCGGCGCCGGTCCTTCTTGTCGCGGACGCGCTCCACGTAGCCGCGTTCCTCGAGCCGGTCGATGAGGCTGGTGACCGAGGCCGTGGCCAGGCCGGTGTGCTCCGCGATCTGGCCGGCGGTCAGGGGGCCGAGCCGGAGCAGGACGTCGAGCGCCTTCTCGTCGGTGGCGCTGAGGCCGAGGCGCGCGGCGATGGCGGCGTGCATGAGCACGCTGGCCGTGCTGCTCTCGCGCCCTGCCAGCAGCGCGTCCTCGATCAGCTTCTCGCGGGTTGACATGGGTCCTTCCACCGGTAGTAGTATACGAAGCCTCTGACATCTCGATGTGACGAGATGTTGGAGCGGGGAGGGGACCCCGAGCGGGAAGCCCCGGGAGGTGAACCCCATGACTTGGCTCACCGTCGTCGTCCAGTGGATCCACATCGTCGCCGGGCTGGCCTGGTTCGGTGGCTACGTGTTCCTCGCCCTGGGCCTGTGGCCCGCGTTGCTGCGTCGACCCGCCGCCGAGGGCCGCGCCGTGTGGGAAGGGATGGAGCCCAGCGTCCGCCCGCTGATGATGGTGTCCGGCATGCTCGTGTTCCTGGCGGGGTTGGTGCGCGGCACGCTGCTCGGGCCGGTGCGGTCGTTCGGGTTCCTGTTCGGCAGCGCCTACGGTCTCACGTTCCTGGTCGCCGCGCTGCTGACCATCGGCCTGACCGTGTACACGGCGAACGCCGCCCG
>DASVDQ010000053.1 GCA_036381035.1 Trueperaceae bacterium
CGGCCTGCACCACGTGACGGGCGTGACCGGCGACGTCCAGGCGAACGCCGACTTCTACCTGGGCCTCCTGGGGCTGCGGCTGGTCAAGCGCACCGTCAACCACCAGGACCCGTCGACGCTCCACCTCTTCTACGCGCCGCACGACGGCAGCCCCGGCACCGCCCTGACCTTCTTCGCCTGGCCGGACACCGCGGAGGGGCGGCGCGGCGTGGGCCAGGCCGCCGAGGTAGGGCTGAGCGTGCCGCGCGCGGAGGTCGGGTTCTGGTACGAGCGGCTCCTGTCGCGCGGCGTGCGCTTCGGCGGCCCCACCGCCAAGGGCGGGCAGACGACCTTGTCGCTCGAGGACCCGGACGGCCTGCCGATCGTCCTGGTCGGCACCGACGACGCCCCCGCTCCGGCGGCCGACGCGGAGCGCTCCGGGGTGCCCCCGGCCGCGTCCGTGCGCGGCCTGCACCACGTGACGCTCTGGTCTGACCAGGTGGAGGCGACGGGCGAGGTCCTCACGGCGCTGCTCGGCTTCGAGGCCGTAGACCGGGCCGGCACCCTGCGCGCCTACCGCGCGCCGGCCGAGGTGGGCAGCCTCGTCTACGTGCGCGACGCCGCCGGGTTCTGGCCCGCCGCGGGCGGCGTCGGCACCGTCCACCACGTGGCCTTCCGCCGCGACATGGACACCTTCCCGGCCCGGCTCCGGGAGTACGCCGCGAAGCGCCTCCTCGCCATGAGCCCGCTCCGCGAGCACGGCTACTTCCGCTCGGCGTACTTCCGCGAGCCGTCGGGGGCGCTCTTCGAGGTCGCCAGCGACGACCCGGGGCTGACCCTCGACGAGCCCCTGCAGTCGCTGGGCGAGGCCCTGGTCCTGCCGCCCGACCTGGAGCCGCGCCGGGCGGAGCTCGAGACCGTCCTGCCCACGTTCGCCCTGCCCGGCGAGGCTCGCCTCCCGCGCCGCGACCTCGGCTGGGTCCACCGGTTCGTGCCCGGGTCCTCGGGCGCCACGTTGGTGCTACTGCACGGGGTGGGCGGCGACGAGACCACGCTGCTGCCGCTGGCCCGCCGGGCCTCCTCCCGAGCTCACCTCCTCTCCCTCAGGGGCCACATCGCCGACGGCGCCGGGCCCTCGTTCGTCAGGCGCTCGCCGGCCGGGCAGGCCGATCCTGCCGCGCTGCGCCTGGCCGCCGACGAGCTCGCCGTCTTCGTGCGCGAGGCCGCGCGCCACTACGACCTGGGCGGCGCGCCCACGGTGCTGGTGGGGCACGAGGACGGCGCCGACCTGGCGCTGGCGAGCATCTCCCGCCACCCCGACGCCTTCTCCGCCGCCGCCCTCCTGCGCCCCGGCCTGGCGCCGAGCGAGCCGCCGCGCGGACGGCTCGATGGTAAGCGGGTGCTGCTGGTGCTGGGGAGCGACGACCCGTCCCTGGCCCAGGGGGAGGCGGCGGCCGCCTACCTGAGCACGGCCGGAGCCGAGGTCGAGGTCGTGCGGGTGCCGTTGGGCACCGTGCTCTGGGACCCCGACGTCGAGGCGCTGCGGGTCTGGCTCGACGTGGCCGGCTGAACCGGGCGCGGTCCAGGACGGTCGAGTCGTGGGCGGCAGGGCCGAGCGCGGGCCGTCGGCCGGGGCGTGCCGCCGGGACAAGGCTCCGTCGTCGCGGCGCGCCCTCCGGCACGACACTGGGGCGTGAGAAGCGTCGGGCCGACAGCCGCCGCTACTGGGGCGCCCCGGGTACGACTGCCCGCACGCCGCGTGCCCCTCGCGTCCCTGGCGCTGTTCCTGGCCGCGCATGCGGCCTTCGTGATCGCCGTGAACCTGGGCTTCCGCGCCCGCGTGCCGGTCTTGGACACGTTGACCGCCAACCTGGCCGGGCTGGCCGTGCTCGTGGGCGGCCTGCTGCTCGGCGCCTTCGGGCTGCGCCCCGCCGACGTGGGTCTTCGCGCCCGGGACGTGCCGGCCGGTGCCGCCTTCACGCTGGCCTACTTCGCGCTGGTGCAGGCCGGCCTGCTGGCCTACTCGCTCCTCACCGGCGCCGAGGTGGTCGACGAGTGGGCGCTGGCCGGCGCCGCCACCGCCGCCTACCTGCTCGTCTCCCAGCTCCTCGGGAACGCCCTCTACGAGGAGGTCGTGTTCCGCGGCTTCCTGCTGCCCCAGCTCTTCCTGCGGTTCAGGCGCGCGGGCCCCGCGCTCGCGCTGACGCTGGCGCCCGCGGTCTCGCAGGCGGCGTTCGCGCTGGCGCACGCGCCCAACCGCCTCTGGGTCACCGGCCTGCCTCCCGGCGACCTGCCGGGTGCGCTGCTGCCGCTGTTCGCGATGGGCCTCTTCTTCGCCCTGCTCTACCTGCTCACCGACAACCTCTTCGCGGTCGTCGGCGTCCACGCGCTGAACAACCACCCCATGCTCTCGCTCGTCGCCGACGGCGCGCGCCTCGAGGGACCGTACGCCCTCGTGGCGCTAGTGGCCGCCCTGGGCCTCGCGGGCGCGTGGCGCCTGTGGCGGGGGCGCGCCGGTCGCGGTCGCGCGACGCCCAGGCTCGAGCCCGCCGCCTGACCGAACGTCCACCCCTCGCTCGAACCGACGAACGGGTCGAAGGCGTGGGGGCGCGCCCTCAGGGGCCGGGGAAGCTCGACTTCGCCTGGCGCCACCGGCGCCTGATGGCCCTGACCTCGTACATGTGCCCGGCCTCGTGCTCGACCAGGTGGTACACCGCCCACGCCGGGGACATCGCGTAGTCCTCGCCCTCCGGCTCGCGTAGCCGGTGCCAGTCGTCCAGGTCCATCGCGGCGAAGCGCCCGAGGACGCTGCGGCGCACCGCCGCGAGCCGGTCCAGGTGCGTCTCCAGGTCCTGTCCCGCCACGTGCACCAGCGTCCCGTCCGGCCCGCGGTCCTCCTGGTAGGGGAACAGCGCCGTGAGCTCCGGGGGGAACGGCTCACGGTGGACGTCGTAGTAGCACCACCCCATCTCGACGCCGGCGATGTGCGTCAGCAGCGTGCCGATCGAGTTGTCGCGGCCGATGGGCCCGCGCCAGTCGAGCTCGTCCTGCTCGACGCCCCGCAGCGCCCTGTGGAGGCCGCGCCTGACCTCCTCCATCGCCCACAGCCAGGCGCCGACCTCGCGCTCCCGCGCCTCGAGCGGCTCCACGGCGTACACGTGCCGACGTTCGGTCATCTCCGCACCCCTCCTCCGCGCACGTTGGCGTGCGAAAGCTCGTCCGGGACTCGCCGAGTGTAGCGCCGCGAGGCTCTCCCGCTGAGAGGCGCGGGGCCGGTCCACCCGGAGCCCGCTTGCCTAGGGGTGCTAGGCCACGGCCGTGCCGTCAGGACGCCGGCCGCGGCCGGTCGCGCAGTATGGGCAGGAAGCGCTCCCAGGGGCCCACGTCCTGGCCGTACCGCTTGGCCATGACGCGCACCACCTGCGCCAGGTGCCCGAGGTCGTGCACGACCCAGGTGGCGAGGAGCTGCCTGAGCGAGACGGGGCCGAACTCGGGGTGGTTGGCGCGGGCGTCGAGCGCCGCCTCGTCGAGGCCCCAGGACGCCACCTCGGCCAGGCTCTCGCGCCGTGCGGCGGCGAACTCGTCGAGGAGGTCCTCCAGCGGGCGTCCGGCGTGGAGCCGCCTGTGGGCGAAGCGGTCGAAGGGAGGGAAGGAGGCGCCGGGGTCGCCGGCGCGGATCACGCGGGCTCGCGGCAGCCAGTTCGTGCGCTCGGCCTCGAGCAGGTGCCCGACGACCTCGAAGGGGCTGAAGGTGCCCTCGCCCTCGTCGGCGTGGAGCCAGGCGTCGTCGAGGCCGCTCAGGAGGGCGCGCAGCGTCGCCGGCGTCCGTCCCAGCACCTGGGAGGCTCGTTCTAGGTCGAAGCGCATGGTCACCGCCGTCAGGCCGCCAGGCCGGGAAGGAGGTCCTCGAGGCGGTCGTAAGTGACCTGCATGCCCGACTCCATGCCGCTGCCGAGGACGATCTGCAGCACCTCGGGCGTGTGGCACTCCACGTGGAGCCGCATCGTCGTGACGCCGCCCTCCTCGGTCAGCTCGGTGGTCACGAGCGTGCTCGGCTCGTCCACGTCTGGGCCGCCGCCCGGCACCCCCTCGTACACCTCGGTGTTCACGAGGCGGCGGGGCCTGTCGACCTCGTGGTAGCGGCCATGGAAGAACACCTCCTGACCCTGGTCGATCACGGCGTTCCTCCAGCGGCCGCCGGGGCGTACGTCAGCCACGCACTCGACCCACCGCCCGCTCGGGAAGCCCCACCAGCGCTTGATCAGCTCCGGCTCGGTGAGCGCCCTGAACACGGCTTGGGCGGAGGCGTCGAACTTGCGCTCGACCTCGTAGGCGGTGTCGGAGACGACGGTGATGGTGGCGCAGCCCTTGCGGTTCTGTTTGACGGTCATGGCCCTTCCTCCTCGAGCTCCGCCACCACGTCGTCGAGCCGGTCGAGCCGCTCGTTCCAGGTGGCGCTGAAGCGCTCCAGCCACTCGAGGACCTGCTTGAGGGCGCGTCCGGCGACGCTGTAGTAGCGCCACTTGCCCTGGGGCCGCACGTGTACGAGCCCCGCCTCCTTCAGGACCCCCAGGTGCTTCGACACCTGCGGCTGGGGTATGGCGAGGCGCTCGACGAGCTCGCTCACGGTCACCTCCCCCTCGCCGATCGCCGTGAGCAGGTCGCGGCGGACCGGGTCGGAGAGTGCCGCGAAGGCGTCGCTGGCCCTTGCCTTCGCCACGTGGGCATCATATTCCAGAATCGGAATACGTTGTCAAGCACCGTGCGTCCGTGACCTGCCCGGCGGCCGGCCGCGTCCGTTCGCTACAGTGGTCGCATCTGACCGGGAGGACCGTATGGACCTGCGCCAGCTGTTCCGCCGCGTCGCGTCCGTGGCCATGCTCGCGTCCGCCGCCGTGGGCGTGCTCGCGTCCGTCACCGCGGCGGGCGCCCAGCCCGAGCTGCCGCCCGCCCCCGGCCGGCTCGTCGACGTCGGCGGGCGCCGCCTGCACGTCTACTGCGTGGGCGAGGGCAGCCCGACCGTCGTGCTCGAGGCCGGCCTGGGCGACGGCTCGATCAACTTCCGCGCGCTGCAGACACGCATCGCCGGGTTCACGCGCGTGTGCGCCTACGACCGCGCCGGCTACGGCTGGTCGGACGAGTCGGACGACGCCCGCGACCTCAACGCGGTCGTCGCCGACCTGGGCGCCCTCCTCGAGGGAGCCGGCGAGGAGGGACCTTTCGTGCTCGCCGGCCACTCGCTGGGCGGGCTGTTCGCGCTCGGTTACACGAAGGCCCATCCCGACGACGTCGTGGGCGTGGTGCTCATCGACTCGTCGCACCCGCGCCAGATGGAGGCGTTGGCGGAGGTGCCCGAGCTCATCGCGGCGCAGGACATGGAGATAGAGGGGCTGGCCGCGGCCATCGACATGGCCGAGTCGGGCGGCCTGCCGCCCGACGCCGTGCGCCCGAACGCCCCGTCCGTGCTGACTCCGGCCCTGCAGGACGTCTGGGCGCGGCTGTTCGTGCAGGCGAAGCAGCTGCGCGCCGCGGTGGCAGAGTACCGCGCCCTGGAAGCGACGCTCGCGCAGGCGGCCGAGGCGCTAGACCTCGGCGACCTGCCCGTGACGGTGATCTCGCGCGGGCTCGGCGTCGAGGCGCAGCTGCCCGCCGAGGCGCTCGAGGCGATGGGGCTGACCCCCGACGTCCTGCGGCGCGCGGAGGAGATCTGGGGCGAGCTGCAGGAGGACTTCCTGAACGTGTCGACGAGCTCGAAACGCGTCGTCGCCGAGCGCAGCCCGCACTACGTCTACTACCAGCAGCCCGCGCTGGTGGTGGCAGCGGTGCGCGAGCTCGTGATGCGGGCGCGCTGAGCCGTGGCCGGCGGTCGCCGATCCGGCGGGCCGGCCAGGGCCCCCAGGCACACCGGCCGGCGCTCCCGCGGACTCGCTGGACCGCCCGCGCCCCCCGGGCGCGGGTACGCCAGGGCAGGCGGCTGACCCGTGCTCTCCGGGCGCCGCGTCCTCGCCGTGCTCAACCCCACGAGCGGGGCCGGACGCGGCGCCGACCTGGAGTCCGCGGTGAGGGACGGCGTCCTCGGCCACGGCGCCGCGTCGGCCGAGGTGCGGGTGACCTCAGGCCCGGACGACGCGCTGTCCTGGGCGACCGCCGCGGCCGAGGAGGGCTTCGACCTCGTCGTGGCGGGCGGCGGCGACGGCACCGTCACGGCCGTCGCCCGGGGCGTGTTCGCCTCCTCCGCCGACGTCCCGGTAGCGGTCCTGCCGCTCGGCACGGGCAACGGCCTGGCGCGCGTGCTGGGCGTGCCGCTGGAGCCGGAGGCGGCGCTCGAGTCACTGGCGAGCGGGAAGCCCGTGAGGCTCGACGTGCTCGAGGTCACGTCGCACGGGCTCGTCTCGCTCCTCTTCTGCGGCGCCGGGCTCGACGCGATGATCAACGAGGCGGCCGACCGCGAGGCCAAGGACGAGCTGGGGTTCCTCGCCTACTTGAGGGCGGCGCTCTCCGCCTCCCGCGACCTGAGGCGACACGACCTCACGCTCGCGCTCGACGGCCGCACCAGGCGCCTGCGCGGGCACACCGTCATCGCCTTCAACGCCACGCGGCTGGAGCTGCTCGGCCTCGCCGTGGGCCCCGACTCCACGCCGCACGACGGCCTGATGGACGTGGCGGTCATGCGCAGACCCGGCGCCTGGGCCGTGCTGCGGCGCGCCCTGCGGCTCCTCGACCGCGCCGGCTCCCGCGCCGACCTCGCGCCGGCCGCGCACCTGCGCGTCGAGGCCAGCCCGCCGCTGCCCGTGCAGGTCGACGGCGACCCCGTGGGCGAGACGCCGCTGGAGGTGAGGGTCGCGCCGGCCGCCGTCACGTTCGTGGCGCCGGCGGACTACGGCGGGGGCTAGGCGCCCGCCACCCCGTGCCGAGGCCGGGCGCCGCCCCTGCGGGCCCGAAGCGGTACGCCCGCTACGACGCGGGGCCCGTCGCCCGGCGGTCGTCGCCGGGGCCGGCCCCCGCACTGCTATCGTGCCGTCACTCGTCCGAGGGGCAGTGGGAGGCAGGCATGAGCGACGCGCGAGCCGAGCACGACCGCCGCATCGACTACGTCGAGCTGGCCGTGACGGACGTCGAGGCCGCGAAGCGGTTCTACGGCGACGTCTTCGGCTGGGAGTTCACGGACTACGGCCCCGACTACTGCGAGTTCCGCGACGGACGCCTCAGCGGCGGCTTCACGACGGGGCGCGAGGTCACGCCCGGCGGGCCGCTCGTGATCGTGTACGCCACCGACCTCGAGGCCGTCGAGGGCGCGGTGCGCGGCGCGGGCGGCAGCGTCGTGGAGCCCATCTTCTCGTTCACCGGGGGACGCCGGTTCCACTTCGCCGACCCCAGCGGCAACGTGCTGGCGGTGTGGTCGGACAGGTAGGGCGACCACGACCGGGCGTCCGCGGACCAGCGGACCCGTCGGACGGCTAGGGAGTCCGCTTCCGGGCAGTCGCAGGCCCGCGCCCGGACGACCCTTCACCCGCGCAGCCTGACGATCTCCCGGCGGGTGTGGTCGTCGATGTACTCGAACCACTCGACGAGCGTCAGGGGGCCGAGGTCGTTGTGCGGCACCACGGCCTGCTGGTCGGCGCCGGACCGGGCCAGCTCGCGCGCCAGGCCGATGCTCTCCTCGCGCGTGCGCGCGAACGCCTCCTGCAGGTCCTCGAGCGAGGAGCCCTCTGGCAGGCGGTAGGAGTGGTACGGCTCGAGCACCGTGGGCGGGTCCTGCCAGCGCCGCACGCGCGCCAGGCTCCACCGCTCTATGCCCACCCAGTGGTTCAGGGCCTCGCGGTTGCCCGGCGTGTCGCTAGCGGCGAGCATGCGGGGCAGCAGCCGGTCGCGTGACGCCTCGAGCTGCTCGGCCAGCTGCTCGAGGGTCTTCCCCCGCGCGCGCCGCCTGACCCGAGGCCGGAGCAAGGCTCCGATCACCTTCTGCACGAAGCTCACGTTGGCGCTACTGTATGGCACCCTCTGTGACGGCCCGGTGCCGTGCGCCGGCGTCGAGGGTCGCGGAGCGCGAGAGGGGCCGAGTGCGCGCCCCGCGAAGCGCCGACGGACCCCAGGGACGGGCGCCGGCGTCGCGCGACAAGCGGGCCTAGGGCGACAGGGAGGGCCCAGGTGAAGACTGTCTACTACACGGCCAGCAGCCTCGACGGCTTCATCGCCACCGAGGCGGACTCCATCGACTGGCTCATGCAGTTCGGGGGCGAGGACCCGAACTACGCGGAGTTCATCGCCGGCATCGGCGCGGTGACGATGGGCAAGAGCACCTACCTGTGGATCCTCAACCACCACCGCGCGACCAAGGGCGACGCGCCCTTCGAGTGGGTCTACGAGCAGCCGACGTGGGTGTTCAGCTCCACCGACCTCGAGAAGCCGGTTACGGGCGACGTGAGGTTCGTGCGCGGCGACGTGCGGCCGGTGTACGAGGAGATGGTCCGCGCGGCGGCCGGCAAGGACGTGTGGATCGTCGGCGGGGGCGACCTCGTGGGGCAGTTCCACGACCACGGCCTGCTCGACGAGATCGTCGTGACCTTCGCCCCGGTGACGCTGGGCTCCGGCAAGCAGCTCCTGCCGCGGCGCATCACCAAGCCGCCCATGGAGCTCGTGAGCGTGCAGCAGCTCGGCCCCTACGCCCGGCTCACTCTCCGGGTGCAGCGGGCGCAGGCGACGACCTAGCGGCACCGCGCCGCGCGCCGCGCACCGCGCCGCGGGCCAAGCGGCGCCCCTCGACGAGGGCTAGCTCCACGGCGGCGTCGAGTGACAGCTCGGCGCCGCTGGTCACGAAGGCGCCCAGCGCCTCCGCGCCGACGAGCCTGGTGGCCTCCGCCTGCCAGCGCGCGCGTTCCTCGGCGGCGAACCACTCGGGCTCCAAGCCGAGCCTGTTCCGCAGAGCGTCCGCCGCGCCCCACAGCCGACCCGCGACGCTCGCGTCGCCGGCGGCCGTCGCCAGGGCGGCGTACTGCTCGAGCGCAGGGTGCACGCTGATCGTGATGCCGAGGTCGCGCACTATCGTCAGGCTCTCCCGCAGCGCGGCCTCCGCCGAGGGCACGTCACCCTCGCGCACCGTGACGAGCCCCAGGCTGCCCAGCACGTTCGAGAGCATCTGCAGGTTGCCGAGCGCGCGCAGCCGCGAGACCGCCTCGCGGTAGCAAGCGGCGGCCTGCTCCAGGCGGCCCCGGAACAGGTGCACGTCCCCGAGGTTGTTGAGGACGAACGGCACGAGGTCGTCGACGCCGGCCTCCGCGGCGAGGGCCGAGGCCCGCTGGTACCACTCCGTGCCGGCGTCCAGCTCCTGCCGGAACACCGCCAGCACGCCCAGCGCGTTCGCCACGCGCGCCTCCTCCTGCCGGCTCGCCACCGACCGCGCGAGCTGAAGGGCCCGCTGCAGCAGCGGCCTCGGACCCTCGAGATCGCCCTCGAGCACGAGCGCGAAGGCGTGCTGGCGCAGCACGGCCGCCAGGTCCTCCTCGGTCCCCGGGGCCGGGTCGGACGCCGCCACCTGCTCGTACCAGGGCAGCACGGCGTCGAGCCGGCTGCGCCTCACCCAGTACTGGCCGAGGGCCCGCAGGAGAGCCAGCGTGCGCGGGGCGTTCCCGCTCTCCCGCGACCACTCGATCGCGGCCAGGAGGTCCCGGTGCTCGCGGTCCAGGCGTTCCAGCCACCGCCCGCCGTCGGGAGTGTCGAAGGCGCGCGCCGCGGCCCTGGCCACGCCGAGGAAGTGGGCGGCGTGGCGCTCCCTGACGCGCGCCAGGTCCCCCCGCCGGACCTCGGCCCTCGCCCTGACCCAGCGCCTGAGGACCGGGGGGCATTCGAAGAGCCCGGGAGCGGGCCGGACGAGCAGCGACTTGCGGCACAGGCCGGCCAGGTCGCGCAGGTCGACCTCGGCGACCGACGCCGCCGTCGCCCTGTCGAACGACCCCCTGAGCACGGATAGCCGCATCATGCGCCCCCGCTCCGCCTCGCCCAAGAGCTCCCAGCTCCGGCCGAAGACGGCGAGGATGCTCCGGTGGCGCGGGGCGACGTCCTGCGCCTCGGTCTCGAGGATCTCGACGCCCTTCGAGACCTCGGCGACGATCTCGGCCACCGGCATCACCGTCACCCACGACGAGGCCAGCTCGAGCGCGAGGGGGTTCCCGCCCGTGAGCCGGCCCAGTTCCACCAGGTGCGGCACGTCGGCCTCCGTCAGCTCGAAGGTCGCGTCGGCCCGCTGCGCCCCGGCCAGGAACAGCTCCCCCACCTCGCCCCCGCGCGGTCCGTGCGACGTGAGCCCGGACAGGGGCAGGACGTGCTCGCTGACCCACCCCAGAGGCTGGTGAGCGGTGAGCAGGAAGGCGGCGTGCGGCGCCGCGGACATCAGCCCGCCGAGCCAGCCGGCGCCCGGCAGGTGGCGGTCGAAGTCGTCGAGCACGACGAGGGCGCGTCCGCAGCCCGCCAGGGCCTGGGCGACGTGCCCCTGCTCCGCCCCCGCCGGCGGGAGCGGGGCCCCGAGCGCCTCGAGCAGGGCCCGGAAGACGTCGGCGGTGCCCGGCAGGTCGTCGCAGGACAGGTAGGCCACGCCGCTCGGGAACGCGTCGTGCGCCAGGTCGTCGGCGACGGCGCGCGCCAGCGAGGACTTCCCCATGCCGCCGAGGCCCGTGATCGTCACGAGCCGGGCGCCCTCGGCGACGAGCAGCCGGCGCAGCAGCTCCCCCTCGCGTCGCCTGCCGACCAGCCTCGGCCCTCCGGCCCACGCGCGCGGCTCGTCGGCCGCGGACCCGGCACCAGGGGCCGCAGACGGCTGACCCGCGCGGCGCGCGTCGGCGGCGGACCGCGCGGCGCCGGGCGAGCGACCCACCTCCAGGCCGAGGTCCTCTACGTCGGTCCTCAGCTTCCTGGCCGCGGGGTCCTTCGCGGTCCACAGCACGTCGTGGGCGAGGAGCAGGTCGTCCACGTCGAGCAGCGACGCGTCGCGCACGGCGAGGGCTCGCCTCACGAGGGCCGCCGCCTCGGCCGGTCGACCGCGCGCGGCGGACGCGCCCGCTCGCGCCAGCAGCCCACGTTGCAGGGAGGCCGCCAGCGCGTCCCTCGTGTCGTCGACCCACTCGAGCAGCTCGGCGCTGACGCCGCGCACGCTCAGGCCCGCCAGGAAGCCGTCCCGGTGGAGGTCGGCGGCCCTGTCCACCTCCCCGGCCTCCAGGGCGGCGCGGAACTCGTCGACGTCGCAGGACGCCTGGGCGGCGACTGTCGCGTGCGTGGCGACGAAGGCCCCCGGGACCGCCTTCGCCAGGCGGGACAGCGTGAGCGAGAGCTGGTTCAGCGGGTCCCTGGACCGCGGCCAGAACAGGGCGGCGAGCCGACGCCTGGCCTGCGGCCCCGCCAGGTGCAGGTAGGTGAGCAGCAGCAGGGGCTTCGGACGCGCGAAGCCCGAGTCCGCGACACCTAGAGAGCCGAAGGTGACGAGCCGAACCATGTTGCTATGCGATCCGCGCTTCTCACACGATACACACGTCCCTGTCATCCGCCGGTGCGGATGACAGGCCGAGTACAGGGGGCCCGCCGCATCATCCCGTCGCAAATCCGTCGGGTCGCCGCGTCCCCGCGAGGACGCGGCGTGCTGACGCGTCGCTCGGAAGGGACGGGAGAGGATGCCCCAGCTAGGACCAGCCCGCACGAGGATGTGGGCGACGATCTTCGCCCTCGGCGCCCTGCTGGGCGCCTGCGGCCAACCGCAGCCGCCGGCGCCCCCGCTGGAGATCGTGGAGGCCGAGGCCACGAGCCAGACCTCCGTGGTCGTCACGTTCAACCAGGCCGTCGACGAGGGAGCGGTCGAGGCCGACAACTACCGGATCACCGGACCCGACGGCTCGCACCTGCGCGTGCTCGCCGCCTACCGGCTCGAGGACGCCGCGAAGGTCGTGCTCGCCACCGAGCCCCAGCAGCTCGTCGAGTACCAGCTCGTGGTGCGCGACGTCGGCGCCGCGGGGATCATGTCGGCAGCCGGCTTCCAGGCCCAGAGCGCGTTCGGCGGGTCGGGCGAGACGGCCCCGATCGTCGCCAGCGCGATCGCTCTGAGCAACACGACGGTCCTCGTGACCTTCGCGGACCCGAACAACGGCAAGCCGGCCGACATGGGGAGCGGCGCGCTGGAGCCCGCCTACTACGAGATCGCGAACCCCGGCCTGGACGTGCTGGGGGTGGCGTACGCCAGCGGCGGCAAGGACCACGCCCGCGTGGTCCTCACGACGAGCTCGATGTCCGACCTCACCTACACGGTCAAGGTCACGAACGTGCTCTCCGCCGCGGGCAGCAAGCTGGTCGACCCGTTCCTCAACACGGCCACCTTCCGCGGCATCACGGAGGGCGACCAGGTCCCGCCGCAGGTGACGGAGGTCTACGCGACCGACAACAAGACGGTCGTCGTCCGCTTCTCCGAGCCGGTTAGCGACAACGCCGTCGACCCGACCAAGTACGTGATCGTCGACTCGGAAGGCAACCCCCTGCCCGTCGTCTCCGTCGTGCTGGACGAGTACAAGGTCCAGGCGACGCTCACCACCTGGCCGATGACCTCCGGCGTCGACTACCGGCTCGTCGAGGTGGTCGGCATCACGGACAGGAACGGCAACCCCCTGGTCATCGGCCCGGGGTCGCCGCCCGTGTTCGTCGGGGCGCCGGTGAACCCGGGCGAGGACGGCGTACCGCCGCGGGTGCTGGGGGCGAACTCCATCGACAGCACCCACGTCGTCGTGACCTTCAGCGAGCCCGTCTACGGCGCCGGCGACCCACAGAAGTACTCGATCGCCGACCGCGACACGTTCCGGTCCGAGACCCTCAGCCCGCAGTCGGTCCTGCTCGTCGTCGACGCGACAGTCAGCGCCAGCCGACGCACGGTGACGCTCACGACCCGCCAGCAGTCCGAGATCGTCTACGCCCTGACCGTCACCGACGTCACCGACGTGGCCGGCAACCACATCGCCCCGCCGGACCGCGACCACCCCTTCCAGGTGACGTTCCTGGGCACCGGGGTCACGGGCACCGCGGAGGACACCGACGGCGACGGCCTGTCCGACGCCGCCGAGCAGGCCGGGTGGACGGTCACCGTCCGCAACGCCGACGGCACCACCTC
>DASVDQ010000054.1 GCA_036381035.1 Trueperaceae bacterium
CCATCGGGCACGTACGAGATCACCGCGACTGCCGGCGAGGCGGTGCGCGCCTTCGTGCCCGCGCCGGCCCAGCACGTGGCGCCGCGCATGGCGGTGCTGGATGCTCCCGGTCGGAATGAGATGCACGAGGTTTCCTATGGCGAGGGGTAGGCAGAACGCCACGGCGACGACGACGAACGGCGCCACGGTCGGCTACGAAGCCGAACTGTGGCGCATGGCCGACGCGCTGCGGGGCGCGATGGACGCGGCCGAGTACAAGCACGTCGTCCTGGGGCTCATCTTCCTGAAGTACATCTCGGACGCCTTCGAGGAGCAGCACGCGAAGCTCGACGCCGAACGCGCGCAGGGCGCGGACCCCGAGGACCCGGATGAGTACCGGGCCGTGAACGTGTTCTGGGTGCCGCCGGAAGCGCGCTGGGCCTACCTGAAGGGCCAGGCCCGGCAACCCACCATCGGCCGGCTCGTCGACGATGCCATGGCCGCGATCGAGCGCGACAACGCGGCGTTGAAGAACGTGCTGCCCAAGGACTACGCCCGCCCGGCGCTCGACAAGCGGCGTCTCGGCCAGCTCATCGACATGGTCAGCAACCTCACCGTCGGCGATGAGGACGCCCGCGCCCGGGACGTGCTGGGGCGCGTGTACGAGTACTTCCTCTCCCAGTTCGCCAGCGCCGAGGGGAAGAAGGGCGGCGAGTTCTACACGCCACGCTGCATCGTCAAGCTCCTGGTCGAGATGCTCGAACCCTACCGCGGGCGCGTCTACGACCCCTGCTGCGGCTCCTCGGGAATGTTCGTGCAGTCGATGGAGTTCATCCGCGCGCACGCCACTGGGAACGGCAACGGCGGCAAGGCGAAGGCGGACATCTCCATCTACGGGCAGGAATCCAACTACACCACCTGGCGGCTCGCCAAGATGAACCTGGCGATCCGGGGCATCGACGGCCAGATCGCGCACGGCGATACCTTCCACGACGACCGCTTCCCCGACCTCAAGGCCGACTTCATCCTCGCCAATCCGCCGTTCAACGTCTCGGATTGGGGCGGCGAGCGGTTGCGCGACGACAAGCGGTGGAAGTACGGCGTGCCGCCGGCCGGCAACGCCAACTTCGCCTGGGTCCAGCACATCGTGCACCACCTCGCGCCCGCCGGCGTCGCTGGCTTCGTGCTCGCGAACGGCTCGATGTCCTCCAACCAGTCGGGCGAGGGCGAGATCCGCAAGAACCTGATCGAGGCCGACCTCGTGGACTGCATGGTCGCGCTGCCGGGGCAGCTCTTCTACTCGACACAGATCCCGGCGTGCCTGTGGTTCCTCGCGCGCGACCGCCAGAACGGCAAGTTCCGCGACCGGCGCGGCGAGATCCTCTTCATCGACGCCCGCAAGCTCGGTCGCATGGTCGACCGCACGCACCGCGAGCTGACCGACGAGGACATCGCCCGCATCGCCGACACGTACCACGCCTGGCGCGGCGAGAAGGAGGCCGGCGAGTACGCCGACGTGCCGGGCTTCTGCAAGAGCGCCACGCTCGACGAGGTGCGCAAACACGGCCACGTGCTCACGCCGGGCCGCTACGTCGGCGTCGAAAAGACCGAAGATGACGGCGAGCCGTTCGAGGAGAAGATGAAGCGGCTCGTCGCCACGCTGCGGGAGCAGCAGACCGAGGCGGCCAGGCTGGACGCCGCGATCGCCGCGAACCTCGAGGAGCTGGGGTTCCGGGACCTGTCCGCGCTCGAGCGTTGATCATGGGGCGCACTGCGTCCTCATGATAAACACCGCGTTTATCATGGAGGAGCCGCCGAGCGTGTGATGAACGCAGAGCCAAATATGGCGGCCCGAGCCGGGCGGTACGTTCGCCAGCCGGCGGGCTACCGTGCATTTCTCCCGGCGCCATTGCCGCCCGAGCCGCCCGTCGACCTGGGGGGCGAGCTGCGCGAGATCCTGTCCGAGGCGGACTACGCCCTCGGCCGGCTGGATGGCGCGGTGCTCACGCTGCCGAGCCCCGACCTCTTCGTCTTCATGTACGTGCGCAAGGAAGCGGTGCTGTCCAGTCAGATCGGGGGGACGCAGAGTTCGCTCCAGAACGTGCTGGCCGCCGAGGCGCGGCTCAACGACCCCGGTGCCCCGGCGGACGTGCAGGAGGTGATCAACTACGTGCGGGCGATGAACCACGGGCTGGCCCGCCTGGCCGAGCTCCCCGTGTCCGTGCGGTTGATCCGCGAGATCCACAGGGAGCTGATGCGGGGCGTTCGGGGCGGACGTCTGGCTCCGGGAGAGCTGCGGACGACCCAGAACTGGATCGGCCCGGGCGGCTGCACGCTCGGCGAGGCCACCTTCGTCCCGCCTCCGCCCGACGAAGTCCCTGGCACGTTGGCCGACCTGGAGCGTTTCCTCCACGCGAGGGACGGGCTCCCCTCACTCGTGCGCGTCGGGCTCGCCCATGCGCAGTTCGAGACGATCCATCCTTTCCTGGACGGCAACGGACGGATCGGCCGGCTCCTGATCACCTTCCTGCTCACGGAGCAGAAGCTCCTCGCACGCCCGGTGCTCTATCTCTCGCACTATTTCAAGCGCCGGCGCGCCGAGTACTACGACCGCCTCCAGGCGGTGCGCGACGCCGGTGACTGGGAGGGCTGGCTCGCGTTCTTCCTGCGCGGGGTGGCGGAGGTCAGCCGCGAGGCGGCGCAGACGGCTGCCGCGATCCTGCGGGTGCGGGAGGATTGCCGGGCACGCATC
>DASVDQ010000055.1 GCA_036381035.1 Trueperaceae bacterium
CACGCCTCGGGTGCTGCGGCCGATGACCTGCTCACCGCGCCTGAGCTCGAACGTCTGCGGTCCCGAAGGCGGTTCGGGCCAGCCTGCGCTTCCGAGGAAGAGCGGGACGGCCGTCGAGATCGTGCCGTCCTCGGCCACCAATAGGACGGCGGGCTCGTCGCCCAGCCAGGCCTGGACCTCCGTTGCGTCCTCGATGTCGAGCTCGATCCCGCGCACTGCGATCGGGGTGCCGGGCGGCCCGGAGTACAGGGAGAGGCTGAGTTCGGCCGGTCCCGCGTCAGGGTTCGGTCCACGCGCGCAGCCGGAGAGCGCGAGGAGGGCCAGCATGGCGAGGCTCGACGACGAGCCGGCGCGGCGCCACCTAGCCGCCGACCTCGGACGGGCACACCGCTTCGGTTCGTCCGGAGCGCGAGCGCCCCGGTAGCGGCCCCGGTGCTCCGTGGGTCCCGGGCGATCCATCTTCCCCGACCTGCCCGTCGTCTTCATCCCCTGTCCTCCCCGTCGTTCCTCGGAGGCTGAAGCGCGAGTACGGCTCCTTGCTCGCCCCTCCCAGTTTCGCAGTAGTCGGGCGTGCGGCTCGAGCCTGGCCGCTGGGGTCGGCCTCCTCGCCGGCGCGCTCGTCGCTCACCTGCTCCCGCGGGCACGCGCACCAACGAGCCTAGTCAGGGAGGCGTGAACGCCTCGTTAACGCTGCGAAGCGCGCCCAGGCGTGCAGGTGTGCGCCGGCCCCAGCCCTTGCCGCGTTGACCACGTGACCCTTGCCGGTGCCGACGCTTACGGCGTCCGCGAGGGCCGCGTTCCGCACGACCCTGACGAGAGCTCGGTGAAGACCCCGGGCACCAGGACGTTTCCAGGGATCCCGTGCAGCCCTTCCAAGAGCGCTTCACGGGGTTCCAGACTTCCAGGACAAGCCGCAGGGTATTGCCTGAACCTACGAACCCTGTTGGTCTCTTCAAGAGATTGCAACTGAACTGGAAACTAGCGCCTCGGATCGGTCCCATTCGACCCAGGTCGAAAACTCTTGCTCGATGCGGCGCCAGTAGAAGCCGCCTGTCCAGGATTGCTGCCAGACGCAAAGGCTTTCCCAAATAGCCTGCTCATGCCCGAGGCCATGCTCTAGAACCCCGAGCGAGAACGGCCTATAACTCTCCGGTGTAGCGCCTTCCAGCGACGTGACCTGAGGAGTGCCGGCACCTGGTAGAGCTCAGTCGTCCTCCAGGCTCGGCACGAGCGTCCAGATCCTCTTCAACGGCAACTCAGACTTCGTACCGTCCGAGAGGCGGTCGTAGTTCTCCAAGACGGCATCGATCACGTCATCCGCCGTCCACAGCCGCACCTGGAAGAAGAGCTGCCGCTTCGCGTTCGTCACGCTGGACTTGAACCCACCCCACGACACGAACAGGCCGCGCTGAGCGTTGAAGGCCTCCAGCACGCCCCGCAGCTCACGCACAGCCTTGATGTCCTCCGGGGTCTCACCGCTCTTGACTTGCACGGCGATCCGCGGCTCGTCGAACCCCATCGGCTCGCGGCCCGCGACGATGTCCACACCGCCATCAGCCCCGGCGGTCGTCCTTGCGGTTACGTAGCCCTGAGCCTGCAAGAGCTCCTTGACCAGTCGCTCGAACTTAGGACCCTTGAACCGCTGGCTGATGCGCTTACTGATCAGGTCACGCGCGTAACGCTCCAGGTCCTGAAGGGCGCTGTCGACGTCCTCAAGCTCATCGCCACCGCTGACAACCTGCTCCTCATCGAACCCCGGGTCTGGCTTACCCGCTAGGAGGGCCTTGATCCTCTCCTCGGCGTTGTTGCGCTGGATGCGCGCCACCGTGAGGAAAGCACCCAAGCTGTAGAGAAGGTCGGTGCCGATCGCGGTCCGCGGGACGTCCGTCCGGATCCACTTGACCTTGCGAGCGTGGCTGGCTCCCGCGGGCAGATCGGGACGGTACTCGTTGTCACCTACAACCTCACCGAACGCCACTGCAGACTGCTGCTTCAAAGGCAAGGCGACAAGGTCGCCCTTCTGCATGCGCGCACGGAAGGCGAAAAGCTGAGCCGCCCAGTTCCTGAGCGTGTTCAGCTTCTGGTCCTGGTACACCTGCTGGCAGAGCGCGAGGATGTCGTCACGCGTCTGGTAACGCTCCAGACTTGGCAGCTAGTCCCAGCCGATGACCACGAGCTTCTTCTCGAGCGCGAGATCCTCCCGCTCACCATTGCGCCCAGCGCGCACTAGCCACAACGCCACGCCAACCCCTCCGATCCCGCGAGCCCCCTTGGCTCAAAGCGAAAGGCCCTCAACGCGCGAGTTAGGTGCCGCGCCCGAACCACGCACGCTCAGCCTTCATGTCGAACCACACCTGGCGACAACTAGACGACATCCAGACCCTCCCCAACCGCGAGCCCATCGCGTTCCCCCATCCAGGACGATGCCGGCAAGACGGAGGCGGAAAGCTTGTCACCCAGCACATCCTCTGGCTCGCTGAAGGGCAATCAAGTGTTTCACCAGGTGCGCGCTACTGATACTCGAAGAAGAGCGCGCGACGACCCCGAATGGGCACTCCTAGGTCCCCACTCCTGCCTTCCTGACTCGCCAGGACATGGACCAGGACGCTCAGAGTCAGGAGGAGTCGCGGTCCTGAAGAGCTTCATGGTCATCGCGTAGAGCTCGCCGAGGCGCTCCCTCGGCACCAACACCATGACCTCCACAAAGGGACGACCTCTCCGCCGTCGATCAGCCGCGCTTGGAACGCACTCAATATCTACGCCACACCCGGCAAGATTCGGCGGGAAAGTGGTGCTCGAGTCCTACTTCAACCCACCGCGCTCCCCGTCGCTTGACACCAGACGTCGAAAGCACGGACTCCATGGGCATCAGCCGCAAGCGAAGCGGCTGGACTGAAGTCCAGTCCAGCCGCACTTGGTTCACTTCAAGGCGACGAATCTCTAGAGCGTCTTCGCCCCACCTAACAACTGTATACGCCCCACCTGCATACGCAGCGCTGCAGCATCCTCGGAGTGCTGCGAGGGATCGCAGATTATCCGGACGAACTGCTCGCTCATCCTGGGATCTACAATCCCTACTGCGACAGCTGCCCGATGATCGAGAACATCGGCAGGAACATGCCGGCGACGATGAAGCCGACGATGACGCCGAGGAACACGATGAGGGCGGGCTCGAGGGCGGCCGTGAGGCTCTCGACGGCCTCGTCGACCTCGCGCTCGTAGAAGTCCGCGACCTTCTGCAGCATCGAGTCGACGGCGCCGGTCTCCTCGCCGATCGCCACCATCGACGACACCATGGGCGGGAACACGCGCGGGTACTTCATGAGCGTGGAGCTGATCTGCTCGCCGCGCTGCACCGCCTCCTTCGTCTCGGTGAGGATGTCCTCGACGATGGCGTTGCCGGCTGTGCCCTTGGTGATGTCTATCGACTCGATGATGTTCACGCCCGAGCGCAGCAGCAGTCCGAAGGTGTTCGAGAAGCTGGCGATGGCGCTCTTCTGCACCAGCGTGCCTATGACGGGCGTTCGCAGCAGGAAGCGGTCGATGACTCGCCGGCCGTTGGGCGTGCGGCGGAACATGATGAGGCCCACCACCGCGGCCACGATGATCAGGGCCAGCAGCCACCACTGGAAGCGCAGGAAGTCGGAGACAGCGATGAGCGCCCGCGTGATGACGGGCAGCTCGCCGCCGAGCTGGTCGAGGATCTGCGCGAACTGCGGGACGATGCCCGTGAGCAGGAACCACGTCACGCCGAGCGCGATCACGAGCACCACGGTCGGGTAGGTGAGCGCGGTGCGGATCTTGCCGCGCAGCGCCGCCTGCTTCTCCATGTAGGTGGCGATGCGCTCGAGGATGCCGTCGAGGTTGCCCGACACCTCGCCGGCGCGCACCAGGTAGATGTACAGCTTGTTGAACAGGCGCGGGTGCTTGGCGAGCGCGTCGGAGAGGTTCTGACCGGTCTCGACGTCCTCGCGGACGCGCCGCAGGGCGTCCTTCAGGCCCTGCTTCTCGGCCTGCCGCTGGAGGATCGCGAGGCTCTGCACGACGGGCAGGCCGGCGTTGATGACGGTGGCGAACTGCCGCGAGAAGATCGTGATGTCGCGGGTGTTGGGGACAGACCCGATGTCGAGCCACTTCGGCAGCCTGATCTCGGCGTTCAGCCCGGACTTGGGCGCCTTGATCTCGCTGATGAAGTAGCCCTTCTGCCGGAGCGAGGCAGCGACGTCGCGCTCGGAGGCCGCCTCCATGGTGGCAGCGATGAGCTTGCCGGTGCGGTCGCGCGCCTTGTACTCGTAAACGGGCATCCTGCCTCCTCGCCCGCCGTCGACGGGTCGCCCGGCGCGGCTCGGTCACGCCAGGACACTGGCTGCCAAGGTACCGCGTGAGCGCGAGGTGAGACTGGTGAATCGCTCACTTATCCCGTGGCACGGCGTCACGGCGCGGGTCGATGGGCTACCAGCGGCGCGCGATGAGAGCTGCTCGGCGCCCTGATGAGCGGAACGCGCCCCTGTTGTCGTCGCCGGTTAGCATCGCCGGGTGCCGCGCGAGTCCCTGCGGGCCAAGCGGGAGAGGGGGCAGCGGGTCCTCGACCTGCTGCGCGAGCTCTACCCCGACGCCCGCACCGAGCTCAGGTTCCAGACGCCGTTCCAGCTCCTGATCGCCACGCTCCTCTCCGCCCAGGCGACGGACGTGAGCGTGAACGCCGCGACGCCTGCGCTGTTCGCCGCCTACCCCGACGCGTTCGCCCTCGCGGCGGCTACGCCCGAGGAGGTCGAGCCCTACATCCGCACCATCGGTCTCTACCGCACCAAGGCGCGCAACGCAGTGGCCACGGCGCGGGCGCTGGTCGAGCGCCACGGCGGCGAGGTGCCCGCCACGATGGCCGACCTCGTGGCGCTGCCGGGCGTGGGGCGCAAGACCGCGAACGTCGTCCTCGCCAACGCCTTCGGCCAGCACACCATCGCCGTCGACACCCACGTCGGCCGCCTGGCCCGCCGCCTCGGCTTCTCGACCAACACGGTGCCGGACAAGGTCGAGGCGGACCTCCAACGCCTCTTCCCGCCGGACCAGTGGGTGTTCCTCCACCACGCCCTGATCCTGCACGGCCGCCGAATCTGCACCGCGCGCCGGCCCGCCTGCGAGGCCTGCCCGCTGTGCCCGCACTGCCCATCCTGCGGGAAGGTCGGCGTGCCGGCGCGGCGACCTCGGCGCGCGCCTAGGAGGACGCGGCAGGGATGACGCTGGGAGCCCCGCCGGCTCACGCGCGCTTGTTACGTTGAGGCCATGGCTGGTGGCGTGCCGACAGACGACGCGGTCACGGGCGACCCCGCAGCCGCGCGCTACGACGTCGCCATCGTGGGGGCGGGGCCCATCGGCATCGAATGCGCCATCCTCGCCAAGCGGGCCGGGCTCTCCCACCTGCTGCTCGACCAGGGGCCCGTCGCGGCGGCCATCGCCCGCTACCCGGTCTACATGCTGTTCTTCACCACGTCTGAGCGGCTCGAGGTGGGCGGCCACCCGCTCGTGTCGGCGGCGGACAAGCCGACGCGCAAGGAGGCGCTCGACTACTACCGCAAGGTCGTCGCCAACGAGGGCCTGAACGTCAGGCAGTTCTCCCGCGTCGTCGAGGTGCGGCCTCTCGCCGGCGGCGGGCCGCGGGCGCGTGCCGGCGCGCCGCCGCCGGGAGGCGAGCGGGCCGGTGCACGCTTCGCCCTCCGCGTCGAGGCCCAGGCGCCGTCTGGCCTCTCGGGCACCGCCCACGCACAGGCGGTCGTCGTGGCCACCGGCTACTTCGACAACCCGAACCTCCTCGGCGTGCCCGGCGAGGACCTGCCGTGGGTCAGCCACTACTACACCGAGGGCCACCCGTACTTCGCTCGGCCCGTCGTCATCGTCGGCGGCGGCTCCAGCGCGGCCGACGCGGCGCTCGACCTCTTCCGCGCCGGCGCCCGCGTGACGATCGTCCACCGCGGCGAGGACATGAAGCGCACGCTCAAGTACTGGATCAGGCCGAACCTGGAGAACCGCATCAAGGAAGGCTCCATCGCCGCGCGGTTCGGCACCGTGGTGCGGCGCTTCGAGCCCGGACGCGTGGTGGTCGCGCCGGTCGGGTCGTCTCCGGGCGAGGGCGAGGAGGCGCTGCCCGCCGACCAGGCCTTCGTGCTGACCGGGTACTCGGCCCCCACCTGGCTCATCGAGGGAGCCGGCGTCCAGGTGGACCCCGAGACGCGTAAGGCGCGCGTGGACCCCGAGACGTACGAGTCGAACGTGCCGGGACTCTACGTGGTCGGTTCGGCGTCCAGCGGCAGGAAGACCTCGGAGGTCTTCGTCGAGAACGGCCTGGTACACGCGCGCGCTGCCATGGCGGACCTCATACGAAAGGCGCAGGAGCCTGCCACCATCGGCTCTCCGTGAGCGTCAGGAGCGCGCAGTACAATCGGCCTTGACGGTGGATGCCGTCGTGCCCGGCGTATCCGGGCAGGTCGGAGGGAGACATGCGCGACCGCGACAAGACGCTGGGCATCGCACTCGTCGTCCTGGGCGGCCTGTTCCTGCTGTGGCAGGTGACGGGAAGGGGCGACTTCGCGTGGCCGCTCTTCGTCATCGTCCCCGGCCTCATCCTCCTGGGCGCCGCGTTCCTGGGCAGGCGCGAGATGGCCAGCCTCGCGGTCCCCGGGTCCATCGTCACTACGATCGGCCTCATCCTCCTGATCCTCAACGCCGCCAACCGCATGGACGCCTGGGCCTACAGCTGGGCGCTCATCGTGGCCGGAGCCGGCGCCGGCAACCTCATCTTCGGCGCGCTGCAGAACGACCACGCGCGCGAGCGCGAGGGCCTGCGCACCGTCTACGTCGGCCTCACGCTCTTCGCCGTGTTCGGCGTGCTCTTCGAGTTCATCATCTGGGGCGGTCTCGGCGGCGCCATGCGCTGGCTCCTGCCGCTGCTGCTGATCGGCTTCGGCGTCTACCTGCTCTTCTTCCGCGACCCGCAGGCGCCCCTCCCCTGGGCGACCCGGCGGGCGCCGGGGGTACCGACCCCGCCGCCTAGCGCGGGCCCAGGGCCCGGCCTGCCGCCGGGGACCGCTACCGGCACGCCGCCGGAGCCCACGACCAGTACTCCGCCGGAGCCCACGACCGGCACTGCGCCGGAGCCCACCACCGGCGCGTCGCCGGGGGCGATTACGAGCACGCCGCCGGGGACGACGACCGTCACCCCACCCGGCACGGCGACAGGCACCGCCTCCGACCGAACCGCCACCGAGCAAGCCGCCCCCGATCGAGCCGGCCCCGCGGAAGCCCCAGGTCGAACCGACACAGAGCAAGCCGGCACCGAAGAAGCCGACGCCGAACAGACGGACCCCGACCGAGACGACCGCGCCTGAGGCGGAAGGATGACGACGCGCGCGCTGCCAATCGCACTCATCGCCATCGGCGCGATCTGGCTCCTGTTCGCCGTCGGGTTCGTGCCGCCCTCTCTCGGGGCGGCGCTGGCGCGCCTGTGGCCGCTGCTGCTGGTCGGCGCGGGCCTCGACATGCTGATGCCCGAGCGGCGCCCGCGCGACGTGCCGTTCGTGGCCCTCGCCGCCGCCGTCATCCTCCTGGTCGGCCTGTTCTGGCCGGCGAGCGCGCTGCAGCGCCCCGCCACCGAGGTCCACCACGACCTGCCGCCGACGACCGAGCGCGTGTCTTTCAGCCTGCGGGCGAGCTCACCCGTCCTCAACGTGAGGTCCGCCGACTCCGACGACACGCTGGTGACCGCGCGGTTCACCGGCGAGCCGCGCGGCGTCGTCGCCGTCGACGGTGCCGCCGAGACGCGCGTGCGCCTGTCGCCCGAGCGCGCCGCCTTCAGGCCCTTCGTGGGGCCCGCACGCTGGGACGTCGAGGTGCCCCGCGCCGTGCCCCTCGACGTCCAGGTCGACGGCGGCTCCGGCCCCATCACCCTCGACCTCGTCGGCACCCAGCTCGTCGCCCTGGAGCTGGAGGCGGGCAGCGGTCCCGCGACCGCGGACCTCCCCGGCGGCGGCCGGCCCTACGTGGTGTCCGTCGACGGCGGCTCCGGTCCCATCGAGCTGCGGGTCGCGCCGGGGGCCTCGCTGAACCTCGAGGCCGACCTCGGCTCCGGACCCGCGACCGTCTTCATCGGCGAGGGTAGCGACGCCGTCGTGGCGCTCGAGCTGGGCAGCGGCCCGCTGGAGCTGGACCTGCCCGACACCGCCCCCATCCGCCTCACCGTCCAGGACGACGGCTCCGGCCCCCTGCGCCTCCCCCGCTTCCTCGAGAGGCGCTCCGGCAGCGGCGACACCGGCGTGTGGGAGAGCCCCAGCCTGAGGAACGGCGGGCGCGTCATCGACATCGTGCTGGAGGACGTGGGGTCCGGTCCCGTCACCGTCCGGTGAGGGGGGCGGCACGCCCATGCGCCTGATCGTCACGCACGAGCAGCCCGACTTCGACGCCCTGGCGTCGCTGGCGCTCGCGCAGGTGCTCTTCCCCGGCAGCCGCGCGGCGGTCCACGGGGCGATCGGCAGGAGCGTCGAGTCGTTCCTCTCTCTCTACAGGGACGTCCTCGACCTCCTCGACGAGGCCGACGTCGACCTGGACGAGGTCACGGAGCTCGTCGTCGTGGACACCTCCGACCCCGCGCGCATCAGGCCGTTCGACGCGCTCGTCGGCCGCGTGCCCGTCACCCTCTACGACCACCACCCGCTGCCCGAGGACCCGATCCCGGCGGGGCGGGGCATCGTGGAGCGCGTCGGCGCCACCGCCACGCTCCTCACCCGCGAGCTGGCCGCCACGGCGACGCCCGTCCCGCCGGCCGTCGCCAGCCTGGGGCTCCTGGGCATCCACGAGGACACCGGCAACCTCAGCTACGTCGGCACCACGCCGGACGACTACCGCGCCGCCGCCTACCTGCTCGCCCAGGGCGGCAGCCTGCAGCTCGTGCGCCGCTTCGCGCACGACGTGCTCACGCCCGACCAGCTCGACTTCCGCGACCGGCTCCACGAGGCCGCGCGCACGACGCTCGTCGCCGGCCGACCGGTGGTGGTCGCGGCCTTCGAGAACCCCCGCTACGTGGCCGGCGTCAGCGGCCTGGTCAGCGAGCTGCTCGACGTCCACGGCGCCGACGCCGCGCTCGTCGCCGCCGGCATGGAGGGCCGCACGCTGGTGTTCGCGCGCAGCGACGAGCGCTTCGACAGCGCCGCTGCGCTCGCCGAGGCGGTGGGCGGCTCCGGCCACCCCGGCGCCGCGTACGGCAAGACCGACCTCCCGCCCGCGGCGGCGGCCGAGCGCGCTCTGGCGGCGCTGGCGCGCCACGCCGCGCCCGTGCTCACCGCCAGGGACGTGATGAGCTCGCCGGTGCGCACGGTGCCGGAGCACGCCACGGTCGCCGAGGCGCAGTCCCAGCTCCTCGTCCACGGCCACAACGGCATGCCCGTCGTCGACGCGCAGGGCCGGGTCGTGGGCGTCGTCTCGCGCCGCGACATCGACCGCGCGCTGCGCCACGACCTGGGCGCGAGCCGCGTGAGCGGCTTCATGAGCCGCGCGGTCGTGTCGGCCCCTCCGGAGGCGACGATCCCCGAGCTCGAGGCGCTGGTGCTCGGCCACAACGTCGGCCGCGTGCCCATCGTCGAGGGCGGCAGGCTGGTGGGCATCGTGACGCGGGCCGACCTCATCGCCGCGCGGCACCGGCGCGACGACGTCGGCGAGGCCCAGCAGCTCCTGGCCCGGCTGCCGCCCAGGGCGCAGACGGTCGTGCAGGCCGTGAAGGAGCTGGCCGGCGAGCTGCCCGTCTACCTCGTGGGCGGCACGGTGCGCGACCTGATGCTCGGCGCCGGCAGCAAGGACGTGGACCTCGTGGTCGAGGGCGGCAACGTCGAGGCGTTCGGTACGCGCCTGCAGCGGCGCCTGGGCGGCTCGCTCTCCTGCCACGTCGGGTTCGGGACCTGCACCCTCACGCTGCCCGGCGGCCTGGTCGTGGACCTCGCCACCGCGCGCGAGGAGACGTACGCCCGCCCGGGCGCCCTGCCCGACGTGAGCCCGAGCAGCGTGAAGCAGGACCTCGCCAGGCGCGACTTCACCATCAACGCCATGGCCGTCAGGCTCACGCCGGCTCCGCCCGCCGTGCTCGACCCGTTCGGCGGGCGCGCCGACCTCGGCAGGCGCCAGCTGCGCGTGCTGCACCCGCTCTCGTTCGTCGAGGACCCCACGCGCATCCTCCGCGGCGCACGTCTCGCCGGCCGGCTGTCGTTCGAGTTCGCCGCCGACACCGCGGCGAAGGCGCGGGCCGTGGTCGCCGAGGGCCTCGGCGCCGGCGTCAGCCGCTCGCGCCTGCGCGCCGAGCTGGAGCTGACGTTCACCGAACAGCGCGTGCTGCCGGCGCTCGAGGTCATGGACCGCCTCGACGTGCTGCGGCCGCTGTTCGGGCTGGACCTCGCCGGTGCCCGCGCGGCCGTCGCCGCGCTCGACGAGGCGCGGGCGCAGGACGCGGTCCCCGAGGAGGCCTACCTGCTCGCGCTGCTGCTCGGACAGGAGGAGGGAGACGCCGCCGCGCACGTAGAGAGCTTCAACTGGCCGCGCCGCGTGCTGGCGTCCCGCGAGCGCCTGCTGCGGCTGCTCGACGCGCCGCAGGAGGTCACGGACGACGAGCTGGAGCAGCTCACCCCCGCCGAGGCGGCCCTGCTGCGGTCGCGGGGCGGCGCGCTCGCCGAGCGCATCGTGCGCCTGGCCGAGGAACCGCCTCGCAGACGGCTGCGCGGGAGGGATGTGGTAGCTTTGGGGCTGCCCGAGGGGCCCGCCGTGGGTCGCGTGCTGGCTGACGTCGAACGCGCCCGGGCCCAACGCCAGACCACCAGCTTCGAGGACGAGTTGGAGCTCGCCAGACGGCTCGTCGACGAGCTGCGCCGACCGGAGCGGCCCGGAGTGCAAGAGTGATACTGAGGTTCCCAGGCGACCTAACGACCATCGTCATAGCCTTCATCGTCATGGTGATGGCCCTGATCTTCCACAACATGGTGCAGGCCTGGGTGGCGAACCGGCTGGGCGACCCGTCGCCGCGCCTCGCGGGCTTCATGGCGTTCGACCCCGCCCGCCAGCTCGACCCCATCGGCGTGGTGTTCCTGCTCCTGCTCGGCTTCGGCTGGCCCCGCACCGTGCCGGTGAACTCGCGCAACTACTCGCGCCGCGGGCGCGCCGAGGCCTGGGTGTGGGTCTCCGGCATCGGCGCCTACCTCGTCGTCGCGTTCCTCAGCATGGTGGTCGCGGCGGTGTTCCGCTCGCTCGAGAGCCCGGCGCTGTTCAACGCCTTCGAGCTGGCCGCGTCGATCGCCGTGCTGCACGCCGTCATCAACCTGTTCCCCGTGCTGCCGCTCGACATGGGCCGCGCCGCCCTCGCCTGGGGCAACCCCGACGTGCGGCGCTTCGTCATGCAGATCGCCCAGTTCGGGATCCTCGGCTTCATGGTCTTCTTCCTGGTGCTGTCGATGACCGGAGTGATCGGCGGCCTGATGAACTTCTTCGGCACGCTCTTCACGCGCATCATCAGGCTGATCCCTGGCCTGTGACGGGCGTGCGCTCGGCCTCCATCGCGGCCGCGCGCCTCTCCCGTCCCCCTGCAGTCAGTAGCTCGCTATCGCTCTATCGACTGGGGCGCGAACCGTCGGCCAGAAGAGGGCATGAACGCCCTCCAGGACACCGACCCGGCGCCCACTTCGGCATCGGCAGGATCCCTGGTGGCCACCGGTGAGTATCCCTATGACGGGCTACTGACTTAGCATCGGTCCGAACACCTGAGCCTCGGCGCGAGCAGCTGAACCTTGGCCCGAACACCCGGCCGCGCCCGCGCCAGCCCCTACGGCCTCTGCGCCGCCAGCCCCGGGCCGCCCGGTCCCTGCGCGCCGGCCTCGCGGAGCTCGCGCAGGTCCACGACCATCTGCACCACGGGCGCGTAGGTCTCGAAGGTGCCGAGGAGCTTGCCGGCCGGGTCGTACTTCCTGATCAGGTGGCCGCCCCGGCGCGCGGCGTAGAGGCAGCCGTCGTCGTCGACGCCGAGGTCGACGATCGTGTCGGTGAGCTCGCCCTGCTTGGCGTCGAGGGCGAACGAGACGCCCACCTTGCCCTCGGGCGTGATCTTGCGGACCTTCGACGCGTCGGCGTCGGAGATGTAGACGTTGCCCTCGTGGTCGACGGTGACGCCGTCGAGGAGGCGCATGCCCGGCTGGTCGGCCGCGACCTTGAAGGCCCAGCGCGTCTGGTAGACGCCCTCGGCGCTGAGGCGCTGCACCTGCCTGTTGCCGTAGTCGAGGACGTAGACGTTGCCGGCCTGGTCGACCGTGATCACGCGCGGGTCGTCGAACGTGCCGTGGCCCTTGCCGCGCCCGCCGAACGATGACAGGAAGCGCCCGTCGTTCGTGAAGCGCTGCACGAGGTGCGTCTCGCTGTCGAGCACGTAGACAGTGTCGTCCGGCGCCACGGCGACGGACGCCGGGTAGAGGAACTCGCCCGGCTGCATGCCGTAGGTGCCGAAGGAGAGCACCTTGGAGCCGTCGCGGGCGAGCTTGTGCACCATGCGGTGGTTCTCCTGCCCGACGCGGTACTCGAATATCGCGGCGAAGTAGTCTCCCTTCGAGTCGATGGCCACCGACAGTGGCGCCGCCGAGAAGTCCTTGTCGCCGGTGCCCACGTCGCCGATAGACGTGTGCAGGTTGCCCTCGGTGTCGAGGATCCGCAGCACGCCCTGGCGCGCGCTCACCGTCAGGACGATGCGGGTGGGGAGCTGCGCCTCCTCCTCCTCGCTCAGGTCGACGTTCTCCAGCACCTCGAGGACCTCGTCGAGCGTGGGTCGCTCGTCAGGGTCCTTGGCGATCATGCGCATGACGAGCTGGTCGAGGGCCTTCGGCACGGTGAGCACGACCTGCCGCGGCGGCGGCGGCGTCTGGAAGATCTGCTGGTGGACTATGGCCTCGTAGCCGCCCTTGAACGCGGTCTGCCCGGTGAGGACCTCGTAGAACACGAGGCCCAGCGAGTAGATGTCGCTGCGGTGGTCGATCTTCAGGCCGCGCGCCTGCTCCGGCGACATGTAGACGGGCGTGCCCACGCGGGCGCCCGTCATCGTCAGGCGCGACAGCACCTTGCCGCCGGCGATGCCGAAGTCCATCAGCTTCACGGCCTCGGGGAGCAGGCGCGGGTCGCGGTCCTCGCGGATGCCGCCCCGCACGATCATCACGTTCGCCGGCTTGATGTCGCGGTGGATGATGCCGGCCGAGTGGATGTGCTGGAGCGCCCGGACGACGCGCTTCATGATGTCGATGCCCAGCTCGATGTCGAGCTCGCCGGCCTCGATGTACCCCTCGAGGCTGCGCCCGTCGACGTACTCCATGACCATGTAGTGCTGGGCGCCGATCGCGCCGTGCTCGTAGGTGCGCACGATGTTCACGTGGTTGAGCCGCTGCGCGACCTCGGCCTCGCGGTGGAACCGGCGGATGAACTTCGCGTCCGCCACGAACTGCTCCATGGGGATCTTCAGCGCGACGATCTGGCCGTCGGACTTGCGGCGGGCGCGGTAGACGCTGGCCATGCCGCCCGAACCCACCTTCTCGAGCAGCTCGTAGCCGGGTATCTCGGCGTTGTCGAAGTTCGAGGCAGGCGCCACCTTCGACTTCGCCTGCGCGGCCGCGCCCTTGCGCTTGCCCTTGGGCGGGGCCACGCGCGCGCTGCGCGCCGCCTGCACCCCCGAGGGCACGATCAGGCCGATGGCGAGGGCGGTGAGGACGAGCGGCGCCAGGGCGCGGTCGACGCCGCCCAGCACCAGGGCCACGCCGGTGAGCCCCGCCGCCACCGCGAGGAGCCCCACCGACAGCCAGGCGGGGGCGCGGAGCAGCGCGGCCACGAGCGCGGCGGCGACCGCGATCAGCACGATCGTCATTCGTCGACCTCCGCGATGATCAGCGTGATGTTGTCGGGCCCCCCGCGGTCGTTGGCGAGCGCTATGAGCGCCTCCACCGAGGACTGGCGGCTGGTGGTGCGCATGCACTCCGCCAGCACCTCCTCGGGCGTCACGAGGCCGTGGAGGCCGTCGGTCGAGATGACGAAGACGTCCCCGCGTTCGACGGCGACCTCGATCACGTCAGGGGCTACCTGTGGACGCGTCCCCAGCACCCTGGTGATGAGGTTACGCCACTCGTGGCTCTTGGCCTCCTCCTCCGAGAGCAGGCCCTTCTCGAGCTGCTCCTCCACCCAGGAGTGGTCCTTGGTGAGCTGGTAGATCTTCTTGCCGCGCACGAGGTAGGCGCGCGAGTCCCCCACGTGCCCGATGTAGGCCGTGCGGTGCTGCAGGGCGACGCAGGTGAGCGTCGAGCCCATGCCCCGCCGCCCCTGGTGCTTGATCGAGGCGGCGTAGACGCGCCTGTTGGCCAGCCTCACGGCCTTGTCGATGAGCTTGTCGATGCCCACCACGGGCTTGCCGGAGCGGATCTCCTCGACGTAGCGGCTGAACGACTCGTCGAGGACCTCCATCGCCAGCTTGCTGGCGACCTCCCCGGCCGCCGCGCCGCCCATGCCGTCGGCGACGGCCAGGAGCGTGATGTCGCCGCTCTCCAGCGAGAACTGCCAGACGCGGTGGTAGTCCTCGTTGAACGGCCGGACCCTACCTACGTCCGAGCCGTGGCCGACGTTCTGACCCAGCCGCACGCGGGCAGTCTAACGCGCTGGACTCCGCATCGGTCAGTTGAGTTCCCCGCTGGGACGGAGGCTGGGGACCAGCGCTGCGGGCGCCAGGCCGAAGGCGGCGGCGACCAGTCCCAGCGCCTCCGGCGTCGCGGCGGGGAGGCCCTTGAACCTCACGTGGGCCACGTGCGAGCCGGGGAAGACGACGCTGGGAGTGCTCGTGACCTCGGCGGCCACGGCGAGCATGTGCTCCTGCGCCAGCGCGGTGCGGTTCTCGGGGTTGTCGAGGTCCCGCCAGAAGCGGGGCATGTGCAGGCCGGCCAGGCGAGCGACGTCGCCGGCCGTCTCGCGGTCGAGCGGCCGCCCCTCGAGGTGCGCCGCGCGCAGCAGGCCGAGCCTGAACCTGTCGTGCGCGGCGGGGCCCTGGGCGCGCGCCGCCACGGAAGCCAAGAACGGCAGCAGGCCCTTGCAGCCGCTGCCGTCCTCAGGGTCGATCGGAGCGTTCCATAACTGCCATCGCGCGGGCTCGGGGCAGGCCCCGTAGCGGCACTTGGCGTCGTGCTCTAGCTGGTAGACCGAGACGTGTCGCCACTCCGCCCGCACCGCCGCGCCGGCGAGCGCGATCAGCTCGGCGAGGCGCCACGAGTACGGGCAGAGGTAGTCGAAGTAGACGACGACCCGCTCGGACATGGACACATACAAACACTAGGCCGGCGGGCCCCAGGTATCAGAGCGGACTCATCACGTTCTCATCTAACCTGTCGGGGGGCGAACCTCGCCCCCGGCCGCGCGGGGCTTCGGTGCGTCGCGGACGAGCGGCGGCTTCCGTCGGCGCCGCGGTCCGGCAGCTCAGTTCGGCCCCTCGTCGTCGTCGGTGGGGCGCCCCACCTGGCCCGGCTGCGTGGGCCGCGCCGGCTCGGGGATCTGGCCGTGCCGCGCCTCGTAGCGCCTGATGTTGTCCTCGAGGCTCCGCAGCAGCGCTTTGGCGTGCCGCGGGCTGGTGACGAGCCGGGCGCTAACGACGGGCTGCTGGCCCGGCATGACGAGGACGAAGTCGAAGATGAACTCGTCGGCGGTGTGGACGATCAGCGCGCCGTTCGTCGGCCTGCCGCGCGCCGTCTCCTTGTCGATCTCGAACTTCAGGGGCTGCTTCACGCCCCCAGACTAGCCGCGCGTCGCGGGGAGGCGCCTGCGCCGGCCGAGGCCCGCTCCGCGTCCGCCCGCCGCGAGCCCCTCAGGCGGACGGGCGACCCTCGCCCAGCCGCCTGAGGTGGAAGCGCGCCCTGCCTATGTCGGCGGGCGACTCCACGGCCACGACCAGGAGGCGGTCGCCGCCCGGCAGCGTCTCGAACAGCAGCGGGTTGACGTCCTGGTAGAGGACGGTCAGGTGGGTCTCGGCCAGGTCGACGTCGGCGGGCCGCTCGCCGACCTCCTCAGCCGCCTCCCCCTCGTCCCCCGCGTGCACCGTCGCCGCGTCCATCGCGTCGAGCAGCGACGCGAACGCCTCGGCGGCCGCCAGCGCGTTGGTGGCGGTGCGCTGCATGCGGTCGAGCAGCGCCGCGCCCTCGCCGGCCGCGGCGAGTACCTCGCCGCCCTTGCCCACTACGGCCGCCGCCACGACGCCGCGCACGTCGCGCGCGGCCCTCACCAGCCGGTTCGGTTCGGGAGAAGGCGCCCCTGGCATCACACGAACGCGCCGCTCAGCTCGCGCGCCAGCTCCTCGGCCTCCGACCTGACGTTCGAGAGGTCGGCGGAGGCCCCCGTGACGAAGAGGCAGAACAGGTCGGGAGAGACGCGCCTGGCCAGGTAGCCGCCGGCCTCGCCCAGCGCCACGAGCTCCGTGACCGGCGAGCCGAGCTCGCGGCTCATGGCGCCGCCGGCGACGCCGAACAGGGTGGTGACCTCGGCCACCACGTGCTCGAGGGTCTCGGCCTCCGGGGCGCCGGCCAGCGTGGGGTCGTCCGGCTTGCCCGGGTGGCGCTCGATGAGGAGGCCATCCATCCCGGCCACGGCCACGAGCCGGCAGCCGCCGACGCGCGACCACGCCCGCGCCAGGATGTCCTCCAGGTCGGTCATGGCGGGCAATCTAGCACGGTGCCTTCGGGCACCGAGGTGGAGCGGTTCATAAGCGGTGCTCTGGTATCGTTGCCCGGATGACCCAGCTACACGTGCGCGCCGAGCCCGGCTCGGTGGCGCCCGTCGTCCTCCTCCCCGGCGACCCCGACAGAGCGACGCTCATAGCCGAGACCCTGCTCGACGCGCCCCGCCTCTACAACGAGCACCGCCACCTGCTCGGCTACACGGGCGGCTACGGCGGCGTGGAGGTGAGCGTGCAGTCGACGGGTATGGGCTGCCCTAGCATGGCGATCGTGGTCGAGGAGCTCATCCGCCTCGGCGCCAGGCGCCTCGTGCGCATCGGCACCTGCGGGGCCATCGCGCCGCAGGTCTCCCCCGGCGACCTCGTCGTCGCGACGGCCAGCGTGCCCAACGACGGGACGACCCGCCAGTACCTCGGCGACGTGCCCTACGCGCCCGCGGCGGACTTCGCGGTCGTCCAGGCGCTGCGCGCCGCCGCCGAGCGCACGGGCCGCCCCACGCACACCGGCCTGATCCAGACCGACGACGCCTTCTACGCCGTGACGCCGGGCGACGTGCAGGAGATGGCGCGTCGCGGCGTGCTGGGCGTGGAGATGGAGGCCTCCGCGCTGTTCACGCTCGGCGCGCTGCGCGGCGTGAGCACCGGCTGCATGCTGGTCGTGAGCAACCACATCGGCGACGCCGCCCTGCTGCCCGCCGAGCAGCTAAGGGCGGCGGTGCTCGACATGGTCACGGCCGCCCTCGAGGCCGTCGTCGAGCTCGAGAGGACCTGAGCGCGCCAAGACCCGCGCGCGTGCGGCGCGGACGCACCGCGCCGCCGGGAAGGGACCCGAAGATGAAGGTAGTCGTGATCGGCGCCGGCACCATGGGCTCTGGCATCGGCCAGACCTGCGCCCTGGCGGGGCACGCGGTGACGCTCGTCGACCAGGAGGCGGCGGCCGTAGACCGCGGCGTGGCGGCGATGAAGACCAGCCTCGAGCGGATGGTCCGCAAGGGCACCGTCGGCCGGCAGGACGCCGACGACGCCGTGGGCCGCGTCGCGACGAGCCTGGACCTGAGCGCCGCCGCCGAGGCCGACGTCGTCATCGAGGCCGTGTTCGAGTCGCTGCCGGTGAAGGAGCGCGTCTGGAGCGAGGTCGGCAGGCTCGCGCCGCCGGGCGCCCTCCTCGCCACGAACACCTCGAGCCTGTCGGTGACGCAGCTCGCCGCCTTCAGCGGGCGACCCGAGAGCTTCTGCGGCCTGCACTTCTTCAACCCCGTGGCCGTGATGCAGCTCGTGGAGGTCGTGCGCGCCCTGCGCACGCCCGAGGACGTGATCGAGCGCGCCCGCGGGTTCGTCGTGGGCCTCGGCAAGAAGCCCATCGTCTGCGCCGACAGGCCCGGCTTCATCGTGAACCGGCTGCTCGTGCCCTACGTCAACGACGCCGTGCACGCGCTCTCCGAGGGCGTGGCCAGCGCCGAGGAGATCGACGAGGCCATGAAGCTCGGCGCCAACATGCCCATCGGTCCGCTGGCGCTCGCCGACCTCATCGGGCTCGACGTCGAGCTTGCGGCCAGCCAGGCGCTCTTCGAGGAGTTCGGCGACCCCAAGTTCCGCCCCGCGCCGCTGCTCAGGCAGATGGTCAGGGCGGGGCTGCTCGGCCGCAAGACGGGCAAGGGCTTCTACGACTACGGAGGCGGGTCATGAGCGACAGGCCGGAGGACCAGGAGGCGACGGGAGAGGAGCTCGTGGACGACCTGCCCGAGCTGAGGCACGTCCGCTACGAGCTCGACGGGCCCGTCGCCGTCGTGACGGTGGACCGCCAGGAGGCGTTGAACGCGCTGAACGAGGACGTGCTCGTCGAGCTCTCGCTGGCGTTCGCCGCGGCCGAGGCGAACGTCGAGGTCAAGGGGCTCGTCGTCACCGGCGCCGGGCGCGCGTTCGTCGCCGGCGCCGACATCAACGGCGTGAGCCAGCTCGAGGACGCGTTCGCGGCGCGGGAGTTCTCGCTGCTCGGCCAGGACGTCTGCAACACGCTGGCGGCGCTGCCCTTCCCCACCGTCGCGGCCATCAACGGCTTCGCCCTCGGCGGCGGGCTCGAGCTGGCCCTGGCGGCCGACCTGCGCGTGGCCGCCCCGCAGGCCAGGCTCGGCCTGCCCGAGGTCGGCCTGGGCATCATCCCCGGCTACGGCGGCACCCAGCGCCTGCCGCGGCTCATCGGCGTGGGACGCGCCCTCGACCTCATCCTCACGGGCCGCCACGTGACCGCCGAGGAGGCGCTGCAGCTCGGCCTCGTGAACCGCGTCGCCGACGACGCGCTGGCGGCCGCCGTCGAGCTGGCGAAGCTCGCCGCGCGCAACGGTCCGCTCGCGATAGGCCTCGCCAAGGAGGCCGTGTCCCGCGGCCTCGACGTGACGCTGTCGCAGGGCCTCGAGATCGAGGCCGACCTGTTCGGGATGGTGGCCACCAGCGAGGACATGCGCGAGGGCACGAGCGCTTTCCTCGAGAAGCGCAGCCCCGAGTTCAAGGGTCGCTGAGCGGCTTCATGCCGTTCCGCATCAAGGTCTCGCTCATCATCCTGGCGGTCCTCATCGCCGCCGTCATCGTGCTGCCGCTGGTCCTGCCCATAGCGCCGCCGCCCGGCGTGCGTCCGCTGGCGGAGGTCGCGGGTCCGGACGCCGCGTACGTGAACGTGGCGGGCGTCGACCTGCACGTGCGCCGCTGGGAGGGTGAGGGCGACGGACCGGCGTTCCTCCTGCTCCACGGCTTCCCCTACAGCACGCGCACGTTCGACGACCTCGCCCCGCTGCTCGCCGCGCGGGGGGACGTCGTCGCCGTCGACCTCCCCGGCCTCGGGCTGACCGAGCGGCCCGACCCCGACGAACTGGACCTCGGCCTCGACCCCTACGCTCCGTCCTCGCAGCCGCGGCTCGTGGCCGGCCTGATAGAGGCCCTGGGCCTCGACCGGCCCGTGCTCGTCGGTCACGGCTACGGCGCGCGCGTCGCGCTCGACACGGCGCTGGCGAGCCCCGAGCTCGTCGGGGGCCTCGTGACCGTCGGCGCCTCGCCCTACGTCGTACAGCGACGGTCGTTCGTCACGCGGCTCTTCATGGGCACGCCGCAGCTCCGGCGGCTGGGGCCGGTGTTCCTGCGCCAGCTCGCCGCCGAGCCGGGCCTGCGCATCCTCCGCGCCGGCTGGTACGACCCCACGCGCATCACGCAGGAGCGCATCGACGCCTTCCTCGAGCCGTTCACGGTGGAGGGCTGGGACGTCGCTCTGTGGCGCCTGTCGCAGGCGGAGCCGCCGGAGAGCCTCGAGGGACGCCTCGGCGCGGTCCGGGCGCCGGCGCTCGTCGTCGCCGGCGAGGAGGACGGCGTCGTGCCGGTGGAGCAGTCGGAGCGGCTGGCCGACGACCTCCCGGACGCGGAGCTCGTCGTCGTGCCGGGCTGCGGCCACGCCGTCCAGGAGGAGTGCCCTGCCGATCTCGCCTCCGCCATCGCGGATTGGCTCGCAGAGTAGACTTCCGCGCATGGAACTCTTGAAGAGGCTGTCGGAGGCGACCGGCGTGGCCGGCCGCGAGGACCAGGTCCGCGAGATCATCGAGGCCGAGCTGCGGGGCGTCGTCGACACGCTCGAGACCGACGCCATGGGCAACCTGCACGCCGTGAAGCGCGCGCCCACGGACGGCGCGCCGCGGGCGATGGTCGCCGCGCACATGGACGAGATCGGCTTCTTCGTGAAGTTCATCGACGACAAGGGCTTCCTGCGCGTCCACCAGGTGGGCGGGTTCGACCCGCGCAACCTCTTCGCGCGCCAGGTCACGGTGCACGCCTCGATCACCGGCGAGCAGCTCGTCGGCGTCATGAACCCCGCCGGCAAGCCCATCCACATCAGCACCCAGGAGGAGCGCTCGAAGGTCCCGCAGCTCGCCGACTTCTTCATCGACCTGGGCCTGAGCGTCGACGACGTTAAGGCGAAGGTCAGGGTCGGCGACATGGTGACGCTGCGCCAGGAGTTCCACGACCTCGGCAAGGTCGTCACCGGCAAGGCCCTCGACGACCGCGTCGGCTGCTGGGTGGCCGTGCAGGCCCTCAAGCGCCTGAAGGAGCCCGCCTTCGAGGTCCACGCCGTCTTCACGACCCAGGAGGAGGTCGGCCTGCGGGGCGCGCTCACGAGCGCGTTCAGGGTCGAGCCGCACGTGGGCATAGCGCTCGACACGACGCTGGCCGTCGACACCCCCGGCACCAACGACCACCTGCGCGTCACCGAGATGGGCAAGGGCGTGGGCATCAAGGTCATGGACTCCGCGTCGATCTCGACCCGCTGGCTGGTCGACGAGTTCCTCGCGCTGGCGGAGAAGCGAGGCATCGAGCACCAGCTCGAGGTGCTGCCCTTGGGCGGCACCGACGCCGGGGCCATCCAGCGGAGCCGCATCGGCGTGCCGGCAATCACCCTCAGCACCCCGTCGCGGTACGTGCACACCGTCACCGAGATGGTCGCGAAGTCCGACCTGGAGGCGGAGGTCGCCTTGCTGACGGCGTTCCTCGAGGAAGGGACTGCTAGACTCACCTCGTGAAAGTCGGCCTCATCAGCGACGTGCACGCCAACGTGCTGGCGCTCGAGGCGGTCATCGAACAGCTCAAGCTCAAGGGTGCGGAGAGGGTCCTGTGCCTCGGCGACCTGGTGGGCTACGGCCCCTCGCCGAACGAGACCATCGACCTGATCCGCAGCGAGGGCGTCGTCTGCACGCTGGGGGCGGCAGACGAGCGCCTGGCCTTCCCGTTCGCGCGGCGCAAGGCCGTGCGCCACGGCGTGGCCGACGAGACGATCGAGTGGACGAAGGGGGTCATCGAGGAGCGCCACCTCACGTACCTGCGCTCCCTGCCGGTGCAGCGCCGCATCGCGACGCCCATCGGCTGGCTGCGGTTCTTCCACGGCTCGTTCGACGACCCGAACGAGCGCGTGAACCTCGACCGCGACCCCTTCACCCTCACGCGCCTGCTCGAGGTCAACAAGTGCAAGGTGCTCGCCGCCGGCTCGACGCACGTGCCGTTCTACCGGCACATCCAGGACGTCGGCTGGGTCGTGAACCCCGGGTCCGTCGGGCTGTCCTTGAACGGCGAGCCGGGCGCCGACTACGCCCTGCTGACGATCGACGAGGAGAACGTCACCGTCGAGATGGACAAGGTCGAGTACGACTTCGCCGCGGTGGCCTTCGACATCGTGGCCTGGGGCCTGCCGCCCATGGTCGCCGAGGCGATCCAGATGGGCCGCCTCCCCGAGAAGCAGCGCGGCACCGAGGACTACTGAGGGGCGCCCGGGCGGCTCGCCGGCCCGGAGGACCGGAGGCCTGGACCAGAGGTCCCCTCCGACCGCCTACAGTCAGTATCCCCGTAGCGGTCTACTGCCCTTAAGGCCACTAGCCCGCTACCGAGCTACTAGCTGCAATCAGTCACTAGCCCGGAACCGGTCTACTGGCTTCGCAGGCAGGACCGGCGAGCGGAGCGGAAGCGGCGGCCGTACAGGCACGGTCACCCGCCCTGGGCAGTAGGTCGGGAACGAGCTACTGACTGTAGGCGGCGCGGAGAGGGCTCGATGCCGTGTGCCGAGCCGCGCTCCCGGCAGGCCCGCGTCGGGTCATCCCTCAGGCCGCGCTGAGCGCGAGGGCCAGCGCCTCCCCGCCGCCGATGCAGATGCTCGCCACGCCCCGCGACGCGCCGCGCGCGGCCATCGCCGAGAGCAGAGTGACGACGATGCGCGCGCCCGAGGCGCCTATCGGGTGGCCGAGCGCCACGGCGCCGCCGAACACGTTCACGCGGTCGGGCTCGAGGCCCAGCTCCCGCATCAGCGCCATGGGCACGACGGCGAAGGCCTCGTTGACCTCGTACACGTCCACCGCGTCGGCCCGCCAGCCGACGCGCTCGAGCAGGCAGCGCGTGGCCCCCACCGGCGCGATCGTGAACCACTCGGGCTGCTCGCCGTGGCCGGCGTAGCCCTCGATCGTCGCCAGCACCGGCAGGCCGCGCCGCTCCGCGGCTTCCTCCGAGGCGATGACCAGCGCCGCGGCGCCGTCGTTGATCGTGCTGGCGTTGGCCGCCGTGACGGTGCCGCCCTGCTCGAAGGCGGGGCGCAGCTTGCGCATCTTCTCGAAGTCCACGACGTAGGGGCCCTCGTCCTTCGCGACGACCGTCACCTCGCCCTTGCGCCCCTTCACCTCCACGGGCACGATCTCGCGGGCGAACGTGCCGTCCTCGCTGGCGGCCTGGGCGCGCCTGTAGGAGCGCTCGGCGAAGTCGTCCTGCGCCTCGCGCGAGAACGAGTAGCGGCTGGCGCACGTCTCCGCGCACGAGCCCATGTGCTTGTCGTTGTAGACGTCCCACAGGCCGTCGTGGATCAGCGAGTCCACGACCTTGGCGTCGCCGAGGCGCAGGCCGCCGCGGGCGCCGGGCAGCAGGTAGGGCGCGTTCGTCATCGACTCCATCCCGCCGGCGACGACGACCTCGGCGTCGCCGAGGCGCACGGCCCTGACGGCCTGCACGATCGCCTCCATGCCGCTGCCGCACATCTTGTTGATCGTCACGCTGGGCGTCTTCACGTCGATGCCGGCGAAGATCGCCGCCTGCCGCGCCGGCGCCTGGCCCTGACCGGCCTGCAGCACGTTGCCCATGAACACGGCGTCGACGTCGCCCGGGCCGACGCCGGCGCGCTCCAGCGCGCCCTTGATCGCGGCGGCGCCGAGCTCCCCGGCCTTCAGGCTGGCGAGACCGCCCTGGAAGGCGCCGATGGGGGTGCGCGCCGCGGCGGCAATCACAGCTCTCAAGACGACCTCCTACGGGCCGCCGAACGCGGCCCCTCCCGGGATGGTAGCCCTCAGCGGCGCAGGGTGACGGTCGCCTCGACGCCGGCCCAAGACACCGTCAGCGGCCGGTAGAGCGAGAAGGTGGCGGGCAGCAGCACGACGCCCACGACCTCGTGGCCGGGCGCCAGGGCGGCGGGGTCGCCGCGGAAGACGTGGACGCGGTAGGGCGCCCTCACGACCAGCTCACGGCCCTCCTGGGCGAAGGCGAGCGCGGTGTCGAGCGCCCCCGGCGCGAGGCTGGTGGCGATGAGGAGCAGCGCGTGGTCGCTGCCGGCGCGCGCGATGGCCTCGTCGACGACGGCCATCGCCTCGGGGTAGGCGAGCGGCAGCAGGTCGAGGTCGAGCAGCAGCAGGCTCTGGTCCCCGGAGAAGAAGCGCACGCCGGCGGCGGCGCCCAGGGACACCGGCTCCCAGGACGCGTCGGCCGCGGCGCTAGCGTCCGGCGGCGGCGCCGGCACGGTCACGACCAGCTCCTCGCCGCCCGGGCCGAGAAGCGTCACGCCGCCGGGCCCCTCCTCGGCCGCCACGCCCAGGAGCTGCACGGCGTCGAGAGGCAGGAGCCAGCCGGACGCGCCGCCGGGCGCCTCGCCCGCGGACGCCGCCTCGGCCGCCCCCTCGCCCTCGGAGCCGTCCTCGAGCAGGACCGGCGCGGCCAGCGCCCACTCGACCGGCCCGCCGTCGCCGGGTCGCTGCAGCAGGGCGTCGGCCGAGCCGGCGAAGAACGTCGCCACGCCCTCCGCCCCGCGCCAGGTCAGCGTCTCGCCGTCGGAGGTCACGACGTCGCCCAGCGCCACGGCCAAGGGCGCCGCCGACACGTAGGTGACACCGCCCCTCACCGCCCCCGCCAGCGGACGCTGCGCCAGCGACGCGGCCGCGGAACAGAGCGCCAGGAACGCGAGCAGGGGGCGCATCGCGCGGAGGCTAACACGGGCCGGGCAGCGGCTAGAATCGCGCCAGGACGCGCGCCCCTCGCCGCCGCGCCGAGACGGGAGGCGGACGAGGCGCCGGCGCCCCCGGGCCCCGCGCGCGCCCTCCGAGAGGAGCGAGACCTCATCGAGAAGGTTCACGGCAAGACGCAGGGGCTGAAGAACCACCAACTGAAGCGGCTTTCCAACCTCTACCGCAGGCGCGTGCCGCCGGAGGCGGCGGTGACCGCCGACCTGGCGCGGGCCATGGCCGACCTCACCCTCGAGCTCGGCCGCGGCGTGAGCGTGCTCATCGACAGGCGCGGGCGCGTCGTCACGGTGGCGGTGGGGGACGCCGCCGACACGCCGCTGCCGCCCTTCGTCGGCGAGGCGGAGTCGCGCCTCGCGGGACTGCGACTGGCCCACACGCACCTCAAGCCGGGTGGCCTGTCGCCCAACGACCTCACCACGCTGTTCCTCAACCGCCTCGACGCGCTCATCGCCATCGACGTCGACCCGGCGCAGCGAGGCGGCGCTTCCGTCGGCCAGGCGCAGCTCGCCACCGTGGCGCCGTCGGGCAGCGAGACCGAGGACTGGATCGTCGACGAGCCGGTCCCCGTCTGGCAGCTCGAGAACGCCGACGTGCTCGGTCGGCTCCGGGCCCTCGAGGAGGAGCTCGCCCGTCAGGCGGGCGCGCGCGAGGTCGCCCGCAGCAGCGCCGAGCGCGCCGTGCTCGTCGGCCTCGGGCCCGACGACGCCGAGACGGCCGCGCGGATGGCGGAGCTGGCCGAGCTGGTGCGCAGCGCCGGCGCCACCGTGGCGGCGAGCACCGTGCAGCGCCGCGCCAAGCCCGACCACCGCACCGTCGTAGGCGAGGGCAAGCTGCAGGAGGCGGTGTCGCTGGCGTTCCACGAGGACGCCGACCTGCTCGTGTTCGACCGCGAGCTCACGCCCGCGCAGGCCCGCGAGGTCGAGCGCCTCACGAAGCTGAAGGTCCTCGACCGCACCCAGGTGATCCTCGACATCTTCGCCCAGAACGCCAGCGGGCGCGAGGCGCAGGTGCAGGTGGAGCTGGCGCAGCTCAAGTACCAGCTCCCGCGCCTGGGCGGACGCGGCGAGGCGATGAGCCGCCTCGGCGGCGGCATCGGCACCAGGGGCCCCGGCGAGACGAAGCTCGAGGTCGACAGGCGGCGCATCAGGGACCGCATCGCCACCCTGGAGAGGGCCGTCGCGGACATCAGCCGCCGCCGCGCCGAGACGCGCAAGTCCCGCACGGCCTCGACAACGCCGGTCGTGGCGCTCGTCGGCTACACGAACGCCGGCAAGTCGACGCTGTTCAACGCCCTCACGAAGTCCGCGGTGCTCTCGCAGGACAAGCTGTTCGCCACGCTGAGGCCCACGACGCGCGAGGGCTGGCTGCCCGAGCTCGGCCCCTGGGGCGGCACGGCCGTGTTCACCGACACGGTCGGGTTCATCCGCGACCTCCCCGACGAGCTCGTCGACGCCTTCAGGGCCACGCTCGAGGAGCTGCACCACGCCGACCTGCTGCTCCACGTCGTCGACGGCGCGACGCCCGGGGCACCCGACCGCGTCGACGCCGTGCAGCGCATCCTCGACGAGCTCGAGCTCGAGCCGCCGCGGCTGGTCGTCATCAACAAGGCCGACGCCGCCGACCCGGGCGTGCTGAAGGACCTCGAGGAGCGCTACGGGGCCGTGAGCGTCTCGGCCGTCACCGGCGCCGGCCTCGACAGGCTGCGGAGCCAGCTCGCGGGGGTGCTGCCCGCTCCCCTCGCCGTGGAGGCGTGACGGTCGGCGCGTGAGCACGCCGGACCTGCGCTCCTTCCTGCGCCTCCTCGAGGAGCGGGGCGAGCTCGTCAGGGTGACGGAGCCCGTCTCTCCGCACCTCGAGGCCGCGGCGATCGCCGACCGCGCCGTGAAGGAGGGCGGTCCGGCGCTGCTGTTCGAGAACGTCGTGGGGCACGACATCCCCGTGGCGATGAACCTGTTCGGCACGGCGCGACGCATGGCGTGGGCGCTGGGCGTCGAGGACCTCGACCAGGTCACCGAGCGCCTGCGCGACCTCCTCGACGTGCGCCTCGGCGGCGGGCTCGTGGGCATGATGTCGAACCTGCCCAAGCTGCGCGAGCTGCGCGCGCTGCCGCCGCGTCGCGTGCGCAGCGCGCCGGTGCAGAGCCGCGTCTTCACCGGCGAGGACGTCGACATCACGAGGCTGCCCGTCCTCACGACCTGGCCGCAGGACGCCGGCCCGTTCGTCACCCTGCCGCTAGTGATCACGCGCGACCCCGTGCACGGCGACGTGAACGTGGGCATGTACCGCATGCAGGTGCTGGACCCGCGCACCACGGCCATGCACTGGCAGCGCCACAAGACCGGCGCCAGGCACTTCGAGAGCGCCAAGCGCGCGGGCAGGCGGCTCGAGGTCGCGGTCGCCCTGGGCGGCGACCCGGCGCTCACCTACGCCGCCACGGCCCCGATCCCGCCCGTGCCGGGGCTCGACGAGCTGGCGCTCACCGGCTTCATCCGCGGACGCGGCGTGGAGGTCGTGAGGGGCGTGACAGTGGACCTCGACGTGCCGGCGCACGCCGAGATCGTCATCGAGGGCTACGTGGACCCCGCCGAGGACCTCGTCACCGAGGGGCCCTTCGGCGACCACACCGGCTTCTACACTCTGCCCGACCTCTACCCCGCGTTCCACGTCACGGCCGTCACGATGCGCGACGACCCCGTCTACCCCGCGACGGTCGTCGGCCCGCCGCCGATGGAGGACGCGTTCCTCGTCCTGGCCAGCGAGCGCATCTTCCTGGTGCCGGCGCAGCTGATCCTGCCGGAGATACGCGACTACCACATGCCGCCGGCGGGCATCGCGCACAACCTCGTGCACGTGTCGATCGAGAAGCGCTACCCAGGCCAGGCGTACAAGGTCGCGAACGGCCTCCTCGGCCTGGGGCAGATGATGTTCGCGAAGGTCGTGCTCGTCTCCGACGACCCGGAGCTCGACCCCAAGGACCTCGTCGGCTTCTGGCGCGGGGTGCTGAGGCGCGCGGTGCCGGGGCGGGACTCCCAGCTCGCCAAGGGGCCCATGGACGTCCTCGACCACGCCAGCCGCGCCTGCGGCTACGGCAGCAAGCTCGTCATCGACGGGACGATCAAGCACGCTGAGGAGGGCGGCGACCAGCCCTACGAGCCCAACCCCGAGCGCCCGCGCGAGCAGCTGCCGAACCACGCCGAGGTCGTCGACCAGCACCAGGTGGCGGGCGGGTTCTGGTTCATCACCACGCGCAAGACGAGGGCCGGCCAGGGGCGGCACCTGGGCGAGTGGGCGGCGCGCCAACCGGCGGCGCGCGGCGTGCGGCTCGTCGCCGTCGTCGACGACTCGTGCGACCCGCGCGACTTCGCGCAGGTGATGTGGACGCTGCTGAACAACATCGACCCGGAGAGGGACGTCCAGGTCATCGACGACACCTTCGGCTCCGGAGCCCGCTTCGTGATGGACGGGACGCCGAAGCTGCGCGCGGAGGGGTTCGACCGCCCGTGGCCGGAGAAGCTCAGGACGACCGCAGAGGTTCTGAGGCGCGTCGACGAGCTGTGGCCGCGGCTGCGAAGGTGAGCGCCTGCACGAGGACGATCGTCGAGCCGCTCGGCACGTCGAGGAGGAACGAGGCGGCGAGCCCCGCCACGGTGGCGAGCACGCCGAGCACGACCGAGAGCAGCGTCATCTGGGCCAGGGTGCGGGCGAGGAGGCGCGCCGTCGCCGCGGGGATCACCAGGTAGGCGGCCATGAGGATCACCCCGACGACCACGGCGCTGACCGCGATCACGACGGCCGCGAGCAGGTAGAGGACCAGCTCGAGGCGGGCGGTGTCGACGCCGTCGGCGCGGGCCAGCTCGTCGTCGAACGTGGCGTACGCCAGGCGCCCCCAGTGACGGCCGATCACGGCCACGGCGAGGGCCGTCACGAGCGCGATGACCGCGAGGTCGTCCCCGCGCACGCCGAGGATCGAGCCGAACAGCAGGTCCATGAGCGACACGCCGAGGTTGGCGTCGGGCGGGATCAGCGAGAAGAACATGACCCCGAGCGCCACGCTCACCGCGAACGCGATGCCGATGGCCGTGTCGCTGGAGAGGTCGGTGCGGCGCCGCAGGGCGTAGATGCCGTAGGCGGCGAGCAGGCTGAACGGCACGGCGATCCAGATGGGGTCGCGCAGCAGCGCCAGCCCGGATCCGACGAGGCCCGTGGCAACGATCGCGAACGCGCCGATGCCCATGCCGCCGAACGCCGTGTGCGCCAGGCCGTCGCCGAGGAAGGAGAGCCGCCGCTGGACGACGAAGACGCCGAGGAGGCCGGTGCCGACGGCGATGAGCACGCCCGCTGCCAGCGCCCGCTGCAGGAAGGGCAGCGCGAGGGCCTCGACGAACGTCACGGCGCCACCGGGTGCTCGTGCCGCCGGTGCCCGAAGGCCAGCCTGAGCCTGTCGCTCTCCAGCACCTCGTCCGGCGGACCGTAGGCCATGAGGCGGCGGTTCAGCACGAGAACGGTGTCCGCGTGGAACCGGGCCGACGCCATGTCGTGCGTGATCATCACCACCGTGGCCGGCCGGCCCGCGGCGGCGGCCTCGCGCCTGTAGCCCTCGAGTAGGTCGTGCAGGTCGTGCTCGACGAGGAAGTCGACGCCGGTGGCCGGCTCGTCGAGCAGGACCAGCTCGGGCCGCCGCACCAGCGCGCGGGCGAGGAACGCGCGCTGGAGCTCGCCGCCGGAGAGCCTGGCGAGCTGCCTGTCGGCGAGGGACGCGGCGCCGACCCTGTCGAGAGCCTCCAGCCCGCGCTCGCGCTCCCGGCGGCCCACGCGCGCCGGCCACGAGCCGCGCAGGCCCGTCGTGACGAGCTCGAGGGCCGTGGCCGGGAACGTGCGGTCGAAGGTCTTGAGCTGGGGCACGTAGCCGATCCGCTCGGGATGGGCCCCGGCCCTGTCGCCGAAGAGCGCGGCGTGGCCGGCGCGCGGCGTCACCAGTCCCAGCGCCACCTTGATGAGGGTCGACTTGCCGCCGCCGTTGGGGCCGACGATGGCGAGGAACCGGCCGGGAGGGAGGTCGAAGGTGACGTCCTCCAGCACCGTCGCCTCGCTGAAGCGCACCGTGACGCCGTGGAAGTGCACGACGGGCGGCGCGGGCGCCCGTGCTTCCGGTCCGTGAGCGCCCGCCCGTGCGGCGGACGCGCCGCTGCCCCTCTCGGGTGCCGCGCCGCCACGGTCACTGGCTGACGAGCCACGCCAACTTTGAGAACTGGTTCTCACTACGGTGATGCTATCTCACGTGAAGGTCCGCCGGGTGATGCCCGGCGGACCCCGAGGTTCCCAGCTGCGGCTCAGCGCTGAGGCGGCTTGTTGGGGTTGACGAAGACGCTCGGGTCGAGCTGGCGGATCGCCTTCGCGCTCAGCCAGACGCGCTGCGGCTTGCCGTTCACCCAGATCGTGCGCTTCTGCAGGTTCGGCTTCACGGCGTGCTTGTGAACGCCGACCTGCTTGAGGCCGACGCCCCCCTTCCGCTTCGCCGAGCCCTTGCGGGTGCTCGTCTGTTGCGACCTCGTCTTCTTGCCCGTGACTGCGCAGACGCGCGGCATGTCTCTCCTCCGTGGCAGGCCCGGCTGGCGCCGGTGCGGTTCGCTGTCGTGACGGGGCGAC
>DASVDQ010000056.1 GCA_036381035.1 Trueperaceae bacterium
TGCCCCTCGTCGTCGTGGGCGACTACGCCTGGGACGTGCTGATCCAGGCGAACACCGAGCTCCTGGCCGGCGGCGACATCTACGGCGAGGTGCAGCTGGCGCCCGGCGGCAGCGCCGCGAACACGGCGGTGTGGGCGCGCCGCTGCGGCCTGCCCACGCGCTTCGTCGGGAAGGTCGGCAACGACCGCTTCGGGCGCCTGGCGCAGGAGGAGCTCGTCGAGGAGGACGTGGGGGCCGTGTGGCTGCACTCCGACACGCACCACACCGGCTCCGTCGCCGTCTGGATCGACCACACCGGCCAGCGCTCGATGGTGTCCGGCAAGGGCGCCGACCACTACCTGCTGCCTGGCGAGCTGCCGGTGCGTCTGCTGAGGCGCGCGCGCCACGTGCACCTGTCCGCCTGGTCGTTCTTCGGCGACCCGCCGCGCGCCGCCGCCCGTCGCGCGGCCCAGCTCGCGAAGGAGGCCGGCGCCACGCTGTCGTTCGACCCCGGCTCTTTCCAGATGATCCGCGACGTGGGCGTGGACGCCTTCGTCGGCTTCACCGCCGACCTGGGCATCGACCTGCTGTTCCCCAACGCCGAGGAGGGCGAGGTGCTCACCGGCGAGACCGACCCGGAGCGCGTCTGCCGCCGCCTCGCCGAGCTCTACCCCGGCGCCGCCGTGGCCCTCAAGCAGGACGCCGCCGGCGCCTACTACCACGCGCACGGGCGCGGCGCCTCCATCGGGCCGGCGCCGGGCCGGCTCGTCGACGCGACGGGCGCCGGCGACGCCTTCGCCGGCGCGTTCCTGGCCGCGTGGCTGCGGGGCGTCACGCCCGTCCGCGCCGCGGCCCTGGCGAACCGCGTCTCGGCGTGGGTCATCGAGCGGGTGGGAGCGCGTCCGGCCCCGGACAGGGCCCTCGAGCGGGCGCTGGCGGCGTTCGACGACGCCGTCAGGGAGGCCGGCTGGGACGAGGCGGGGGATTGACGACGGCCGAGGGACCGGTCACTCCGCAGGGACCCGCTCTCCTCCTCGTGCTGTGCCACCCGGCGCAGGGCAGCCTCTGCGCCGCGCTGGCCCGCGCGGTCGCCGATGGCGCCCGCGGGGCCGGGGTCGCTGTCACGGTCCACGACCTCTACCGCGACGGCTTCGACCCCCGCCTGGCGGCGGCGGAGGTGGAGAGCACGCGCTTCGCCGACGACCTGGCCGCGCGCTACGCCCGCGACCTGCTGGCGGCCGACGCCGTGGCCGTCGTGCACCCGGTCTGGTTCTTCGGCCCTCCGGCGGCCCTCAAGGGCTGGGTGGAGCGCGTGGTGCGCGAGGGCGTGGCCTACGACGTGGGCGAGGACGGCGCCGTGACCGGTCGCCTGCGGGCCCGCGCGGCGCTGGTCGTCACCACGGGCAACGCCGGGCGCGCCACCGAGGCGTCCCTCGGCGACACCGTCACGCGCTTCTGGCGCGACCTCGTCTTCGGTCCCGCCGGGGTGCCCGAGACGCGCCGTCTGGCGTTCGCGCCGGTGCGCGGCAGCGCGGCCGAGGAGAGGGCGGCCTGGATCGAAGCGGCCAGGCGTGAGGCCGCGACCCTCGCCGCGGCCGTGCGGGCGTATCTTGGCTCGCATCGTGCCGAGCAGCGACGCCCTGACGAACCGACGTAGCGCCGACGCCCCCCGCGGCTCGACCCTGCCGGAGTCTGGCGCCGCGCGCGCCGAGGAGGCCGCGACGCCCTCGCGCCGCGGCCTGGTGCTGGCCTTCCTGATGACGACGATGGCCCTGGCCTCCATAGAGGGCACGATCGTCGCCACCGCGATGCCCAGCATCGTCTCGGCCCTGGGCGGCTTCGAGCTCTACTCCTGGGTGTTCGCGTCGTACCTGCTCACCCAGGCCGTCTTCACGCCGATCTCGGGGGGCATCGCCGACAGGGTGGGGCGCAAGCCGGTGCTCATGGTAAGCGTGGCTCTCTTCCTCGCCGCGTCGGTGGGCTGCGGGCTGGCCGGCTCGATGCGGCAGCTCGTCATGCTCCGCTTCGTGCAGGGCGTGGGCGCCGCCGGCTTCAGCACGATGGTCGTGACGCTGGCCGGCGACCTCTACACGGTGCGCGAGCGCGGCCGCATCCAGGCGTACCTGGCCAGCGTGTGGGGCGTCTCCTCGGTGCTGGGGCCGCTGCTCGGCGGCCTGATCGTCGCGAACCTCCACTGGGCCTGGGTCTTCTGGTTCAACGTCCCGTTCGGCCTCGTCGCCCTCGCCGGCCTGGGGCGCTTCCTGCGCGAGCGGGTGACGCACACGGGCGCGCGGGTCGACGTGCTCGGCTCCGGTCTGCTGCTCCTGGGCATCTCCAGCCTGATGGTCCTGCTGAACATGGGCGGCCGGCTCGAGGCCGTCCAGAGGTGGGTGCTGGCGGCCGTGGTGCTGGCGTCGCTCGCCGCCCTCGGCCGGCACCTGTGGGCCCGCCAGGGCGGCGTGCTGCCCGTCGACCTGTGGCGCGACGGCCTGATCCTCCTGGCGAACCTCAGCGCGTTCGTGGCCGGCGTGATCATGATCGGCGTCATCACCTACGTGCCGCCCTACGTGCAGGGCGCCATGGGCTTCGCGCCGCTGGTGGCGGGCTTCGCCCTCTCGACGATGTCGCTGGGGTGGCCCGTGGCGTCGTCGATCTGCGGCCGCCTGCTCATACCCCTCGGCCCCGCCACGACGGCGCGCATCGGCGGCGCGGCCGGGGTGCTGGGCGGGCTCATGTACCTGTTCCTCAGGCCCAGCCTGGGGCCGGCGTGGGTGGCCGCCGCCTCGTTCCTCGTGGGCGCCGCGATGGGCTTCGTCAACACCTCCTCGATCGTGACGATCCAGGCGACGGTCCCGTGGGAGCGCCGCGCCAGCGCCACGGCGGCGAACCTCCTCATGCGCCTGGTGGGCAACTCGGTCGGCGCGGCGCTGCTCGGCGGGGTGCTAAACGCCGCCGTGATCGCCGGCATCGCGCGCGCGGGGGCGTCGGACACGCTCGACCTCGGCTCCGTCGAGCGGCTCCTGAACCCCGCTGGGGCCGCCGCCGGCGGGCCCCAGCTCCCGCCCGCCGCCGCCGACCTGCTGCAGCAGGTGCTGGCCGGCGGTATCGAGCGGGTCTTCGTCTTCACGGCCGGCGGCACGCTGGTGCTCTTCGCGCTCACGCTCCTGTGGCCGCGCTCGCGGCGCCTCGAGTAGGCCGCGGCTCGTCGGGTAGGCCGAGGAGCCGCGCTCGCCCCTCCGACCGCGCGTCCTAGGACCTCAGCCGAGGAGCCGCGCTCGCCCCTCCGACCACGCCCCCTCCGACCTCAGCGGAGCAGCCTGTCGATGCCGACGAGCAGCGCGAGGTGCGCCGGGTAGAAGACCCAGGGCAGGCGCCCGCTGCGCGGCAGGCCGAACGGCAGCACGGAGGCGACGAACGGCAGCGGCAGCGCCGCCAGGCCCGCCGGCCAGACCCGCCACGGGTAGTTCTGCCACGCGACGAACAGGACGGTCGCCAGCAGCGCCAGGGGCTCGCCCGTGCGCAGCGCCCACCACCACACGACGATCAGCCCCACGCCGGGCGGGCCGTACTCGACGAGAGCCGAGGCGACGAGCACCGCCGCCAGGCCGACGGGCACCAGCAGCGGCGACCTGGCGTCAAGCTCCTCGCGGCGGCTCAGGAGGAGCAGGGCCACGGCGCCGAGGAACAGCGTCCCCAGGATGTTGACGACGAAGCGGTCGAACGCCAGGTAGTGCGGCAGCGCGGCCACGGCGCACCAGGCGAGCAGCGGGACGAGGTAGCGGCGCGGGTCCACGCCCCGGCGCGCCACGTTGTAGGCGAGCAGGAACGCGAAGATCGGCCAGGCGACGCGGCCGACGGCCCGCAGGGGCACGGCCGTGGGCGCCGGGAGCAGGATGGCGCCCACGTGGTCTACGACCATCGTGGCGATGGCGATCCAGCGCAGCACCTCCTGCTGGCCGGAGGTGAGGTCGATGAGCGACCAAGGTCGGCTGCCCGACGCGGCGTCCACGACGTCAGCCTAGCGGGGGAGGCGGCCCGGGCGGCGCGAGCGGGGACTGGCCGGGCGACCCGGAGTCAGCGCCGCGTCAGTCGGTGACCTCGAAGACGAGCCAGCCGTCCGCGGCGTGGGAGTCCACGGAGAGGGCCCGCCACACCACGACGTAGGTGCCCGGCTCGAGCGGCTGGGCGAAGACCAGCGTCAGCTCCTCGTGCGCCCCGCTGGGGGGGTCGGCGACGGCCGGCACGAGGCCGGTGGCGAACCCGGCGTCGGCGAGCACGGCGGCGGCCACGGCCTGAGCCTGGGCCTCGAGGGCGGGGTCGAGCGCGGCCTGGTGCCCGTGGTCCTCGTCGCCGGCGGCCGCCGGGTCGCCGTGCTCGTCGTGCCCGCCGGCGGTAGCCGGTTCGCCGTGGTCGTGCGCCGCGGTGGCCTGGGCCGGCAGGCCCACGGCGGCGAGCGCCTCCTCCAGCCTGAGGACCTTGAAGGTCGAGAAGCCCGTCTCCACGGCCTCGGTGAAGCGTAGGACGACGGAGCCGACGTCCGCGGCGGCGGCGCCGTTGGCCGGCTCGCTCGAGTCGAGGTGGGCGTGGGCCAGGGCGTGGCCGAGGAGCAGCGGGACGAGGACGGCGGCGAGGTAGCCGAGTGCTCTGCGCATGGCGCGAGCATAGCCATGGGTCCGCGCGCGCGGCGTCCAGGAGCACGTCCGTGAAGGGCGGGTGAAGGGGTTAGAGTCGCGGGACCGAGGTGCTGCCTTGCTGATCCTCGTCAAGACTGCTTCGTGGGCGGCCGTGGCGGCGCTCGCGGGCGCGGCGCTGGGCCGCTTCTGGCTGGCGCCGGAGCGTCCTCGCGCGGCGGGCGTGGTCGTGGCGGCGGCGCTCGCCGTGCCCGTCCTCGGCGCCGTCGAGCTGTGGCTGACCCTCGCCCAGGTGCTGAGCCCGGTGGACGTCGCGCTGTGGTGGCGCTACGCGACCACGACGGCCCACGGCGACGCGGTCCTGTGGCGCTCGGGGGCCGCGCTCGCGCTCGCGTCCGCGGGTCTGGTGCTGCCACGTCGCTGGTGGCCGCTCGCCGCCGGCCTCGGAGTGTGGCTGTGCCTCGGCTTCAGCAGGGTGAGCCACGCGTCAGCCGTGGGCGGCACGGGCCCGCTGCTCGTCGACCTCGTCCACCTCGCCGGCGCCGCGCTGTGGGCGGGGGGCGTGTGGCGGGTGGCGCTGGGCTCCGGGCGGCCCGGCCTGCCCGAGGTCGAGCGCCTCTCGCGCCTCGCGCTGTGGGTCGTCGTCGGGCTCGCGATCACGGGCCCGGTGAGCGCGCTCGTCCACGCCTCCGAGCCCGCCGGCTTCTTCGCCTCCGGCTACGCCGTCGCGCTGGCCGTCAAGTCGTCGCTGGTGGCGGTCACGCTCGTCGTGGCGGCGGCGAACCGCTTCGTCCTGCTGCCGCGGGCCCGCCGCGGGCTCCCCGGCATGCGCGCCGCCCTGTGGGCGGAGAGCGCGCTGCTCCTGGGCGTGCTGGCGGCCACGGGCTGGCTGTCGACCTCCGCGGTGCCGCACGGCGCCGTGGACGGTGTGGACGTGATCGAGAACGCCAGGCGGGTGCTCGAGTTCCTGCGGCGCTGACGGACGCCACCGCCGCTCGGCCGACACGGGGCGCCTCGCGACCCGGTATCGCCGGGGCCTCCTCGAGCAGTCCGGCACCCGGTGGGTCCTCGGCGGGCGCGGGCGCAGCGGGCGTTCACGAGGATGTGGTCACCGAGTGACCATAACGTGACCACTGGCCTGGCCCACGTCACATCGCGCGCTTGAGCAGCGCGATCATCTCCTCCTGGCTCAGGTCGCTCGAGTCGATGGCGTCCCGCAGCAGCTCGGCCAGCTCGACGAGCGCCGGGTTGCCCTCCCGGTCCTGCGCCGGCACGAAGTAGCCGACGAGGTGCCCGTGCCTCTCGATGCGGAGCCCCTCGCCCGCGGCGAGTAGCTTGGTGGCGTTGTCCCTGAACTCGCGTATCCCGACGTTCCTCACGCTCACCTCCGGACGCGCGGCCCGCGGCCGACGCCGTGGTCACATGGTGGCCAGTCGGTGGCCAGGATATCAGCTGCGCGTCCCGCCGTATACTCCGGCAGTCATGGCCCTGACCGACGTGGAGGTGCGCGTCCTGGGCGCGCTGATCGAGAAGGAGCGCACGACACCGGACGGCTACCCCCTCTCCAGCCAGGCGCTGCTCACCGCCTGCAACCAGAAGACCAGCCGGGATCCCGTGACCGATTACCACCTGCAGGACGTGCTGGCCGCCATGGCGCGGCTGCGTGACCGCGGCCTGGCCGAGACGGTCCAGGCGGACGGCGACAGGGTGCCGAAGCACAGGCACAAGGCCGCCCAGGCCCTGGGCCTCGACGACAGCGAGGCGGCCGTCCTGGCGGTGCTGCTGCTCCGCGGACCGCAGACCCCGGGCGAGCTGCGCACCCGGACCGACCGCTACGTTACGTTCGGCGGCCTCCCGGAGGTCGAGGCGGTGCTCGAGGGCCTGGCCGGTCGGCGGCCCCCGCTCGTGGTGCGCCTGGGCCGCGCTCCGGGTCAGAGCCAGGACCGCTGGGGTCACACGCTGGGCGCCGACCCCGGCAGGCTCGCGCCCCGCGTGCGCCGGCCCCGCGAGGGCGCGACGGGTGACGGCGCCGTCGGCGGTGGCGGCGACCGCGTCGCCGGTCTGGAGTCGCGGGTCGCGGCGCTGGAGTCGCGCCTGGCGGAGCTGGAGGAGCGCCTGGCCGGCGACTGACGGGGCAGCGGGGCCCGCGCTACGGGCGCCGCGCCGATCGGCGTCATGATGGTGCCGGGAGGTAGCCAGTGACCGACGTCTTGAGGCTCAGCGAGGAGGAGTGGCGCAGGCGCCTGTCGCCCGAGGAGTACAGGGTCCTGCGCGAGCACGGCACCGAGCCGCCCTTCGAGGGCTGCTTCCTCGGCACCAAGGACCCGGGCACCTACGTCTGCGCGGCGTGCGGCAACCCGCTCTTCGAGTCGGGCGTGAAGTACGAGTCGGGCACCGGGTGGCCGTCGTTCACGCGGCCCGTCTCCGACCACGCGGTGAGGGAGTACCTCGACAGGTCCCACGGCATGGTGAGGACCGAGGTCCGCTGCGCCAGGTGCGACAGCCACCTCGGCCACGTGTTCCCTGACGGTCCCCCGCCGACGGGCCTGCGCTACTGCATGAACTCCGTGGCGATGCGCCACGTCCCCGCGGGCGAGCCCATCGTGCTGGTCCAGCCTTGATGACGGCGGCGCGCGCCCTGGGCCTCTCGGCCTCGCGCGGAACGGCGTCGCGGTCGGCGGCCAGGTCGCTGCCGCGCACGCTCGCCGAGCTCGACGAGGTGCGCCGCGAGTGCCGGGCCCTGGTCAACAGGTCGGCCGGGATCTCGGGGCTGGCGGCCGTCGTGCCGGTGCCCGGCGCCGACGTGGGGGTCGACGTCACGCTGTTCATGCAGCTCCTGCCCGCGATCAACCGCCGCTTCGGGCTCACCCCTGAGCAGGTCGAGCAGCTCGACGCGCGCACGAAGGAGCTGGTGTTCCTCGGCGTCACCAGCGTCGGCAGCCAGGCGATCGCTCGCCTCGTCACGGCCGACGTGGTCGCGGCGCTGCTCAGGCGGATCGGCGTGAGGATCGCCGCCAAGTCGGCCGCGAAGTGGGTCCCCGTGGTGGGCTCGGCCGCGGCGGCGGGGATCAGCTACACGGCCATGCGCCTCGTCGGGAACCGCCACGTGGACGACTGCTACCGCGTGGTACGCGCGGTGATCGAGAGGTCGGGACCGGTGCTCGACGTGCCCGCGGTACCTCGCCCGAGCTGAGGGTCGCCCAGCGGCCTCCGCGACGTCAGCGCGCGGCTCGGCGGCCGTCGCCCTTGGCTCCGCGGCCGGCGCCATAGGCGCGTCGGCGACGGCGGCGCGGACGCGGCGCCCGCCGGGAACCGCGAGGAGCCGCCGGGCTCATCCCGCCGCGGACAGCGCCTCGCGCACCTCGGCGTCGCTGGTCTGCGAGAAGTCGCGGTACCACTCGCCCACGCTGCGCAGCTCGCGCGGCCGGTGAGGGCACACCACGTCGTCGGCCACCTCGGCGATGCGGGCCAGCGAGTCGGGGGCGCCGACGGGCACCGCCACGACGACCTCGGCGGCGCCGGCAGTCCGGGCTGCCCGCACGGCGGCGCGCACCGTGGCGCCCGTCGCCACGCCGTCGTCGACGATCATGGCCACGGCTCCGCGGAGGTCGAGCGGCGGCCTCTCGCCCCTGTAAGCCCTCTCGCGGCGCCTCACCTCCGCCAGCTCGCGCTCGACCACCGACGCCACGACCGACTGGGGCAGGCGCAGGTGCGAGACCACGTCGTCGTTCAGCACCACCCCGCCGCCGCTCGCGACCGCGCCCATGGCCAGCTCCTCGTGGCCCGGCACGCCGAGCTTGCGCACGACGAGGACGTCGAGGGGCGCTCCCAGCGCGCGGGCGACCTCCGCGGCGACGGGCACGCCTCCCCGAGGCAGGCCCAGCACCACGAGCCCGCTGCGGCCCGCGTACCGCCGCAGCTCCTCGGCCAGCTCGCGGCCCGCCTGCGCCCTGTCGCGGAACAGCGCCACGCCTCACGATAGACGAGCGCGTCCGGGGCCGGGCGGCGGGAGCGGGGGGCGGCGCGAGGCGGAGCCGGCGCCCCTACAGGTGGTGCCCCAGCTTCTCGGCCTTCGTCCTCAGGTAGCGCTGGTTGTGGGCGTTCTCGCCCACGCGCAGGGGCACCCGCTCCACGACCTCCAGGCCGAAGCCGCGGAGCGCGGCGATCTTGCGCGGGTTGTTGGTGAGCAGGCGCAGGCGCTTCACGCCCAGGTCGACGAGGACCTGCGCGCCCACGCCGTAGTCGCGCAGGTCGGGCGAGAAGCCGAGGCGCTCGTTGGCCTCCACCGTGTCGGCGCCGGCGTCCTGTAGGGCGTAGGCCTTGAGCTTGTTCAGCAGGCCGATCCCCCGGCCCTCCTGGCGCAGGTAGACGAGCACGCCGCGGCCCTCGGCGGCTATCGCCCGCAGGGCGGCGTCGCGCTGGAAGCCGCAGTCGCAGCGCAGCGAGTGGAGCGCGTCGCCGGTGAGGCACTCGGAGTGCATCCGCACGAGCACGGGCTCGCCCGAGGCGACGTCGCCCATCGTCAGCGCCACGTGCTCGTCGCCCCTGACCTCGTCGACGTAGCCGTGGACCGTGAACTGGCCGAACTCGGTGGGCAGCGACGCCGAGGCCACCCTGGTCACGAAGCGCTCGCGCTCCAGGCGGTAGGCGATGAGGTCGGCGATGGCGCCCACCTTGAGCCCGTGCTCGGCGGCGAACGACTTGATCGCGGGCAGGCGCATCATCGTGCCGTCGTCGTGCATCAGCTCCGAGATCGCGGCCGCGGGCTTGAGCCCCGCCAGGCGGCAGAGGTCGACGGCCGCCTCGGTGTGGCCGGCGCGCCGCAGGACGCCGCCCTCGCGGGCGCGCAGGGGGAAGACGTGGCCGGGTCGCGACAGGTCCTCCGGCTTCGCGTCATCGCGGATCGCCGTGAGGATCGTCGTGGCGCGGTCCCCGGCCGAGATCCCCGTGGTGACGCCCTCGCGGGCCTCGATCGACACCGTGAACGCCGTCTCCCGCTTGGCGGTGTTGTGCTGGACCATCGGCGGCAGGTCGAGCCTGTCGGCCATGGCGTTGGTCATGGCCAGGCAGACGACGCCGCCGGTGTGCCTGATCATGAACGCGAGCTTCTCGGGCGTCACGGCCTCGGCGGCCAGCACCAGGTCGCCCTCGTTCTCGCGGTCCTCGTCGTCGACGAGGACGATCGGCCGCCCCTGCCTGAGCTCCTCGACGAGCTCCAGCACGCCGGCCAGCCCGCCCGGTCGCGTCGACTCAGCCATGGCCGGCCTCCCTCAGCGCCAGGAGCCTCTCGACGTGCTTGGCCAGCACGTCGGTCTCGAGGTTCACGCTGTCGCCGGCGCGCAGGCTGGAGAGCGTCGTGACCGCCAGCGTGTGGGGGACCAGCGACACGCTGAAGTCGGTGGCCGGCCAGTCGGCGCGCGTGCCGCCGGGTCCCCCGACGTCCACCACCGTCAGGCTCACCCCGTCGATGGCCACGCTGCCCTTCGGCACCACCTGCCCGGCCAGGCGGGCCGGCACCCGGAGGCGGACGAGGTGCGAGCCGGGCGCGACGTCGACCGACACGACCTCGGCCACGCCGTCGACGTGACCCGTCACGACGTGGCCGCCGAGCGCCCCGCCGGCGCGCATCGCCTGCTCGAGGTTCACGTCGGCGCCGGGCTGCCAGCGCGGCGCCGTGCGCTGCAGGGTCTCCTCGACGAGGTCGACGGAGAACGTGCCGCTGGAGCCGCAGGCGCGCTCCACGACGGTCAGGCAGCAGCCCGAGACCGCCACGGAGTCGCCCACGGCCAGGGCCGTCACGAACGGGAGGCTGGCCGAGATCGCGACGCGCAGCGTCCCGTTCGGCGACTCGGTCGCCTCGGCGATCGAGCCGACCTCCTCCACGATGCCGGTGAACATCAACCTACCTCCGGGTAGACGACGCGACCCTGCACGAGCAGGTCGTCGCCGACGCGTTCGCTCCGCACGTCCGCGAGCGCGTAAGCGCATGGCAGCGCCGGCACGCCGGGGCCCGCGACCGGGCCGGGCGCCGGACCGCCGAGGAGCTTGGGAGCGATGAAGAAGGCCACCCTGTCGACGGCGCGGCGCGCCAGGAAGCTCCAGGCCAGGGTGCCTCCGCCCTCGAGCAGCAGGCTGCGCACCAGCCTCCGCCCCAGGTCGCGAAGGGCCGCGCCCACGTCGGGGCGTCCGTCCGGCGCGGGGAGCGTGACGACCTCGGCGCCGCGCTCCTCCAGGCGCCGGGCGCGCCCCTCGGGAGCCCCCGCGGCGGCGTAGACGACCACCCTGGCCGGCTCGCCCTCGGGGTCGGGGTCGAGCAGCCGGGCCGTGGGCGGCGTGCGCAGGGAGCTGTCGAAGACGACCTTCAGGGGGGTGCGCCCGCCGGGCAGGCGGGTCGTGAGGGCGGGGTCGTCGCGCAGGACCGTACCCACCCCGACGGCGATGGCGTCGAGCTCGTCGCGCCAGGCGTGCACGCGCTCCCGCGCGGCCTCGCCGGTGATCCAGCGCGACTCGCCGGCCGCCGTGGCCGTCTTGCCGTCGAGCGTGGTGGCGGCCTTGTAGAGCACGAAGGGCCGGCCCAGCCGCTGCGCCGTCAGGTAGGCCTCGTTGAGCGCCTCGGCCTCGGCGGCCAGGGTGCCGACGCTCACGCGGACTCCCGCGGCCTCGAGGCGCTCCACGCCCCGGCCGGACACCCGCGGGTCGGGGTCGAGGTGCGCGATCACGACCTCGGCGACGCCCGCCTCTATGAGCGCCTCGGTGCACGGCGGCGTGCGCCCGTGGTGGTCGCAGGGCTCGAGCGTCACGTAGGCGGTGGCGCCCCGCGCGGCGTCGCCGGCCGCCGCCAGCGCCGCGGCCTCGGCGTGCGGGCCGCCCGCGAACGGGTGCCAGCCCTCGCCGACGACCTCGCCCTCGGGGCTCACCAGCACGCAGCCGACCATGGGGTTGGGCGAGGTCCGTCCGCGGCCGCGCGCGGCCAGCTCGAGCGCGCGGCGCATGTGGCGCGCGGCCCGGCGGCCCTCTCCCCGTTCGCGTGTCGATGACATGTACGCACCGGGACGCGTCGCGCCCCGTTCGCCTCCTTCTCTCATCCGGACTGTCACCGTCGGCACCGGCATCTCACCGGTTCGGGCCTCTCGGCTTCGCGGGCTTACGGCGGGCGTCGCGGCGCCCGCCGATCACCGCCGGTCGGGAATCGCACCCTGCCCCGAAGGAATCGGCATCTCGCCAGGTTGTCGCGGGCGCCGACCGGCGCCCACGCGGCGATGATACCCCCGGCGAGCGGGACGCTACCGTGGGGCTGTTACCATGCGCCGATGAACGGCAGCGAGCACGATAGGCGCCTGGACCGCTACGCCGACCTGCTCTTGCGGGTCGGCGTCAACCTCCAGCCCGGCCAGAAGCTGATCTTCCGCACGAGCACCGAGGCCATCGAGCTGACGAGGCTGGTCGTCGCCAAGGCCTACCAGATGGGCAGCCCGTACGTCGAGGTCTTCTGGAGCGACGAGGGGGTCACGCGCGCTCGCTTCCTGCACGCCCCGGACGGCAGCTTCGACATCGTCCCCGAGCACCAAGCCGAGCGGATCGTGCAGCTCGCGCGGGAGGGCGCGGCGTCGCTGTCGGTGTCGGCCGACGACCCTGACAACCTCGCCGGCACCGACCCGCGCCGGATGGCCACCTACCTCGAGCACTGGCGCCCGCGCATGAAGCCGTACTACGAGCTGTCGATGAGCGACAGGGTCGCCTGGTCGGGCGCCGCGGCCGCCTCGCCGGCGTGGGCGCGGCGGGTGTTCCCCGACCTGCCCGAGGACGAGGCCCTGGCGAGGCTGTGGGACGCGATCTTCGACGCCGTGAGGCTAGACGCCGCGGACCCCGCCGCCGCCTGGCGCGAGCACACCGACGCCCTGCGGGCCAGGAAGGAGCGCCTCAACGCGCGGCGGTACGCCGCGCTGCGCTTCCGCGGGCCCGGCACCGACCTGCGCGTCGGGCTCGCCGACGGCCACCAGTGGGACGGCGGGGCGTCGTTCACGCCCGCCGGCGTCGAGTTCGTCGCCAACATGCCCACCGAGGAGGTCTTCACGGCGCCGCATAGCCGGCGCGTCGACGGCGTCGTGCGCGCCACGAAGCCGCTGGCCTACGCCGGCACGCTGATCGACGGCTTCGAGCTGACGTTCGAGGGCGGAGCCGTGACCAAGGCCGTGGCCCGCCTGGGCCAGGAGGCGCTCGACCACGTACTGGCCACCGACGCGGGCGCCAGGCGCCTGGGCGAGGTCGCTCTCGTGCCGGCCTCGAGCCCGATCGCCCGCACGGGGCTGCTCTTCTACGAGACGCTCTTCGACGAGAACGCCGCCTGCCACATCGCTCTGGGCCAGGGCTACGCGATGACCCTGCAGGGCGGGCAAGGCATGTCGCCCGACGAGAGGCGCGCCGCCGGGCTGAACGAGTCGCTGACGCACGTCGACTTCATGATCGGCTCGGCCGAGCTCGACGTCGACGGCGAGCTGCCCACGGGCGAGCTCGAGCCCGTGATGCGCGCGGGCGAGTGGGTGGACTGACGGCGGGAGAGACGGCGACGGGGCACGAGGGCGGTGCGCGCCACGGCGGCGCCCGCGAGGTGCTGAGGTCCGTCTTCGGCTACGACTCCTTCCGCGGCCTGCAGCGAGAGGTCATCGACACCGTCCTGGCGGGGCGCGACGCGCTGGTGCTCATGCCCACCGGCGGGGGCAAGTCGCTCTGCTACCAGGTGCCGGCCGTGCTGCTGCCCGGCACGACCGTGGTGGTCTCGCCGCTGATCGCCCTGATGCACGACCAGGTGGCGGGCCTCGAGCTGCTGGGCGTGCGAGCTGCCTACCTGAACAGCAGCCTGGAGCCGGGCCGGGCGCGCGCCGTGGAGAGCGCGGCCGCGGCCGGGCGCCTCGACCTCCTCTACGTGGCGCCCGAGCGACTCCTCACCGAGCGCTTCCTGGCCCTGCTCGACGGCCTCCACCGACGCGGGCTCCTCGACATGTTCGCGATCGACGAGGCGCACTGCGTCTCGCAGTGGGGCCACGACTTCCGCCCCGAGTACCTCGGCCTGGGCATGCTGGCCGAGCGCTACCCGGGCGTGAGGCGGCTGGCGCTGACGGCCACCGCCGACGCGCGCACGCGGCGCGAGATCGTCGAGAAGCTGGGGCTCGAGGGCGCGCGCACGTTCGTGGCCAGCTTCGACAGGCCGAACATCCGCTACCGCGTGGTGGAGAAGCGCGACGCCAAGGCGCAGCTCCTCGACTTCTACCGGCGCGCGCACGCCGGGGAGGCGGGCATCGTCTACTGCCTGTCGCGCCAGGGCGTCGACGCCACCGCCGAGTGGCTGCGCCAGCGGGGCGTGAACGCGCTCTCCTACCACGCCGGCCTGGGCGCGGAGGAGCGGCGCGAGCGCCAGGAGCGCTTCCTGCGCGAGAACGGTGTCGTGATGGTGGCGACCGTGGCCTTCGGCATGGGCATCGACAAGCCCGACGTGCGGTTCGTCGCCCACCTCGACCTGCCCAAGGGCCTCGAGGCCTACTACCAGGAGACGGGCCGGGCCGGACGCGACGGCGAGCCCGCCGAGGCGTTCATGACCTACGGCCTCCAGGACGTGGTCAGGGTGACGCACCTGCTGGGCGGGGGCGACGAGCTCCACAAGCGCGCCGAGCGCCAGCGGCTCGAGGCCCTGCTGGCCTACTGCGAGACGGCCGGCTGCCGGCGCCAGGCGCTGCTGGCGTACTTCGGCGAGGAGCTCCCCGGCCCGTGCGGCAACTGCGACACCTGCCTCGAGCCCGTCGAGACGTTCGACGGCACCGTGGCCGCCCAGAAGCTCCTCTCCACGGTGGCGAGGACCGGCCAGCGCTTCGGCGTCGGGCACCTGATCGACGTCCTGCTCGGCAAGGCCACGGACCGGGTGAGGAGCCTGCGGCACGACAGGCTCTCGACGTTCGGGATCGGCACGGAGCTTGACGGGGCCGGCTGGCGGTCGGTCGTCAGGCAGCTGCTGGCGGGCGGGCAGCTGGTGCCCGACCCCGACGGGTACGGCGGCCTCCGTCTGGGGCCGAGGGCCGCCGCCGTGCTGCGCGGGGAGGCGGAGGTCGTCCTGCGACGCGACAGGGTGGCGCCGCGGACGAGGCGCCGCGCCGGCGCGCGCGCTGCTGAGCCGCTGGCCTCCTCGGCCGACGAGGCCCTCTTCCAGGAGCTGCGCGCGCTGCGCACCGCCATCGCCAGGGAGGCCGGCGTGCCGCCCTACGTGGTGTTCCACGACAGCACGCTCCGCGAGATGGCCGCGCTGCGGCCCACCGACCTCGACGCGCTGTCGCGGGTCTCGGGCGTAGGAGCCGCGAAGCTCGAGCGCTACGGCGAGAGGTTCCTCGCGGTCATTCGCCACTCAGGCTAAGCTGGACACCCAGAGCTGCGCCCGGAAGGCAGAATGAAATCCGTGATTTCCTGGACCAGTGATTGAGCCAGGGGCGCAAAAAGCCCACGAGCCACATCTGCGCGAATTCGGCAATGCTACCATTATTCGAGTATCTGGGAGGAGGAGGAGGCATGGCGACGAAGGCGGCCACGCGGAACCGCGCAAGTGAAACGGTCAAGAGTTCGGCATCGAGCCGCTTCGCGGACTCAATTGCCGTAAAGACTTCGCCGTCCGGAACACAGTACGTCAATCCTCTTTACCTTCTCTTCTCTCGTGAAGAACTGCTGAACCGCGCAAGGGAAGCACAGAAGAAATCCAAGTAGAGAAGAGCGATCTGGCACTTCAATCGCTGCGAATAGGTATACTTAGCAATTGAGGTGCCGCCGCTTGACCTACTGCTTTTGCCTCTGCTGGGCGGGTTCGTCTTCGCCCAGAAGTTCAACTTGACGCGCTATGTGACGATTAGGAGCGCCGGGAATAGGCTCTTCTTTTACGCAGCCTTATCTGGAGTCGTCTTCTTGTTCGTTTCCACCCTATTCATAAACCTCCTGATGTCCACGTCGCCAGGCGCACACATCGCTAGAGCTTGGCACTGGATTGTCCCTTACGGCCATTCAGGAAAGGCGGCCGGAGCTTTCATACTAGGAACTACCGTGTGGTGGCCGCTCAACAAGCTTGGCCGCTTTCGACCATTCAAGTGGCTATCTGAGCAGGCCGCAGTCGACCGAGAGATTCAAGGAAAGCACGATCCCTTTGAGATGCTCTTGCGCCAGGCTCTAGGGGCCGGGAGGCAAATTTCCATTACGCTGCGGTCCGGAAAGGTCTATATCGGGAAGGTTGCGACCAATTTCAACCCTGCGCACAAGATTGAGTCAATACTACTGATTTTGAGTAAGAGTGGGCATCGAGATCCGACTACTCAAGAACTCACCATTGATATTGATTACAGCAGGACTCACGAGAAGGCTCGGCGAGATGTACTTAAGATGTTCGAGGAACGTTTGGCTGCCTTGGCCAGGGTGCATCCCGAAATAGGCGCCGAAGAGCTGCTGGATCGCGCACTTCAAGAACCACTTGCTGGAAACCTAGTAACGCAATTTGAGACCGTTGTTTTGATGTCTGAAGTAGTGAGCGCGAGCTACTTCGAAGATGCTGTCTATGAAGAGTACTTCAAAGCCTATCCGTCCCCAGACTAGAGCCGGCGGGACTGAAATGTGATTTGCTGTAGGAAACGGCAGTCCACGGCTAGTGGTGGGCAATTGCTGGGAGGGACTTCGCTTTTGCCGCATCGAACTGTAACATGCAACCAGGAGGTTGCATATGGACGAGTCGGCCGGCGCCGCCGCGGGCGAGCGCATCGTCAAGACGGTGGTGCTGAGGGCGCCCATCGAGAGGGTGTGGCGCGCGATCACCGACCACGAGGAGTTCGGTACGTGGTTCAAGGCCGAGGTCGACCAGCCGTTCGAGCTGGGCCGCACGCAGACCGGCCACATCACCGAGCCGGGCTACGAGTTCTACCAGTGGCGCTCGACCGTGGTGGCGATGGAGGAGCCGCGGCTGTTCGCGTTCCGCTGGCCGAACCCGGCCGACCCGCGCGCGGCCAGCTACGACGGCGCGCCCGAGACGCTCGTGACGTTCGAGCTCGAGGAGGTCGAGGAGGGCACGCGCCTGACGATCACCGAGTCGGGGTTCGAGGCCATCGAGGAGAGCAGGCGGGCGCAGGCCGTGCGCCAGAACACCCAGGGCTGGGACATCCAGGCGCAGCGCATCGCGGCGCACCTCGGCGCCTGAGACGTGGTCCGGCGGCGCCGGCAGCGGTGGTCGCAGCGGGCGTGACCGGCGTAGGCGGCGCCGCGCGGACGCCCCCCGCCAGGGACGCGGCGCGGGCGTTCGCGGCGCTGGGCGACCCCACGCGCCTCGAGCTGGTGCGGCGGCTGGGGGCGGCCCGGCGCCTCAACGTCACGCAGCTCAGCGCGGGCGTGGGCGTGAGCCGGCAGGCGGTCAGCAAGCACCTGGCCGTGCTGCTGGGAGCGGGGCTGGTGAGGCGCGAGCGGTCCGGCCGGGAGACGCTCTACGAGCTGCGCCGCGAGGGCGTGGCCGCGGCCGGCGAGTACCTGAGGCGCGTGTCGGAGGCCTGGGACGCGGCCATCGGGCGCCTGCGGGCGCACGTCGAGGAGACCTGAGGGCCGCTGCGGGCGGGAGGCGCCGGACCGGACCGGAGGTCCCCGCCGGTCCGCGCCGCGCCGCACCGCCGCTCCGACCCGTGCCGCACGGGCCCGCCGCGTCGGTGACGCCTGACGCGGGTGCGTCCCCGAGGCGTGCTAGCTTCCCCGCCAAATCGAAAGTCGAGGCGGGTCATGCGGAGTGGCTGGCGCGCGGTGCGGCTGTCGGTGGCGGTGCTCGTCATCGGCGTGGTGCTGGGCGGCTGCGGGCAGCCCGCAGACCTCAGCGACGTCCTCAACGCGGGCTCGGCCTGGCAGGGCGACGTGCCCGGCGACGCCGCGATGCTCAGCCCCGAGGAGTTCCACCGCCGGGTGAAGGACGGCAGCCTCGTCATCACGCTCGTCAGCGACGAGACGGACCAGGCCGCGGCCCGCGACCAGGCCTTCCTAGACGACCTGGCGGCGCTTCAGGGCGTCGAGGACCCCAGCCCGGCCCTGACGGACCTGCTCGCGGCGGCCGAGGGCCTCGTCGCCTTCGAGCCGGGGGCGACGATCGCGGTCGGCGGCGCCGACGTCACCCTCCTCGGCATGGGCGACCGCGTGCGCGACGCCGCTGTCATCGAGCAGCTCGCGCACGACGCCGACAACGCCCTCGCCGACTACAGGATGAGCTACGAGCTGCTGCCGGAGGATCTCAGGTCCCAGGCCACGCCGCCCGAGGAGCTCGAGGGGGCGAGCGTCGAGGAGATCGAGGCCGCGCTCGCCGCGCTCGACGACCTGCTGGGGACGGTGTCCGATCTCGACCGCGTGCGCTACGACCCGCACTGGCTGGCGGAGGAGAGCGCGCCGCTCCCGGCCCAGAAGGTGCCCGGCAGCGACCACGACGCCACCTGCGCGCGGCCGACGGGCTACTTCGCGAACTACTGGTTCCCGCTGCGCAACTTCCTCTCGCCGATGAAGAACCAGGCCCGCCGCTACGACTGCTGGGCGTTCGCGTCCATCGGGGCCATCGAGAGCCGCGAGCGGGTGCAGAACGACAACGCGGTCGACCTCTCCGAGCAGTTCTACGTGAACCAGGCGAAGTTCGTCTGGGACCGCAACGACTTCAGCGAGAGCCACAGCGCCCCGCTGGCGCTCTCGCGGGCGGTGGCCGCGAACCAGCGCCTGCCGGGCGAGTCGAACTGGCTCTACAACCCCTCCAGCGGGAGGTCAAGCAACACCGACGGCATGGCCTCCGACTACGTGGGCACGTGCGCCAACTACCAGGGCTCGTGCTCCGAGACGGCCCACCAGAGCCCGCGCTTCTGCACGGTCTTCGACCTGACCGGCGTCCCGGTGCCGTTCTGCGGCTACGACACGATGACCTACACCGGCCCCGGCGTGCTGGCCAGCACCTCGCGGCAGGTCTGGGCGTCCGGCCAAGGGTTCGACCTCAACAGGTACCGCAACTACCTGGCACAGGGCCACGTGATCATCGCCTCGTTCCCCGTGTACCGGGGCTTCACCGACGCCGTGGGCGGGGTCGTCTCCGACTACGCCAAGGAGTGCAGCGACGCCAAGGGCGGCACGACGAAGAAGTGCGGCGGCCACGTCGTGCAGATCGTCGGCTTCCTCGGCAACGACGCCCTGTCCACGCCGCAGTTCCCGGTGAACGCCGGGGGCGGCGGCTACTTCGTCGTCAAGAACTCGTGGGGCTGCGGCGCCGGCGACGGCGGCTACTACTACGTCCCGGCCGACTACGTCGAGCAGGTGTTCGAGTCCATGCACGTGCTGGAGTTCGACACGCGGCGCAGCAGCCGCTGGGACCAGGAGCAGGCGGCGCCTGGCAGCACCGAGACCCCCGTGATCGCGCTGAAGGACGTGCCGCTGCCCAGGCGCGCCGACCTGCGCGTGAGCCTGGACCTCGCCCAGTACTTCACTGTCACCCACTCGGCGACGAGCAGCGTGAACCTGCGGGTGGTCTCGAGCCTGTCCGGCACCGTCTACGACGGTCCGTTCACGATCAAGTCCGGTCCTTTCGGCGGGCCCGGCCTGCCGCTCACCTTCACCACGCCCGGCGTCCACGCGCTGACGGTCACGGCCTCCCACTCGGGCCGCGGCGCCTCGGCGTCGTTCGATCTCGACGTGGTCAACTCGGCGCCGGTCGTCGACATCCAGCCCGCCGGCAACGCGTACCTCGGCTTCGCCTACCCGCTGACCGCGCTGGCGAGCGACGTCAACGAGGCGGGCAACGCGCTGCTGTGCGCGAACATGACCTGGACGGTCGAGGCCCCGGACGTCGTGAGCGGCAGCGGCTGCCAGGTGCAGGTGACGTTCGGCGCCGAGGGGGCCAGGAGCGTGAGCGCGCGCACGACGGACACCGAGGGCCGCGTGGGGTCGGACACGGTCCTCGTGACCGTGGAGCCGGAGAGCGCGAACCCCTACCCGCAGGTCGCCACGTACGGGGTCTACGGCTACGACCTCGTCTTCTTCCAGGGCACCCCCATCGGCTGCGACGACGTGCAGGTCGGCGTGGGCGCGACGATCGACCTGCGCGACGAGGCCTGCAGCCTGGTGATCGGAGCGCCGGACGAGCTGCGTTACTCGGCGGTCGTGACGGTCACGAACCCGACCTCCGAGCCGCTCACCTACGACTGGCGGCTGATCGTCTCCGACCCCGGGTTCCCGGAGCGCACGATCCGCAGCCTGAACGGCGACGCCACCGGCGAGTTCCTGCTCTTCGCGTCGGGCAACAACGCCATCGAGGC
>DASVDQ010000057.1 GCA_036381035.1 Trueperaceae bacterium
CCGCGATGGCCGACCGGTCCGGCATCGACCGCGCCCACGTGCTCAAGCGGGCCGTCGTCGAGCGGTCCAACGGCCAGTTCGTCAAGATCGTCCACCACGAGGACGAGTGGGCGCCCGGCACCGACCCCCGACAGCTGGCCCGGCTCCTCGCCCGCGACTACGGCGCCACCTACGGGGGTGCGCTGTGACCGGACACGGCCCCCTGCGCCTGGACGCACTCGCCCCCGAGCAGCGCGACGGCCTCGCGTGCGTCGTCTGCGGTGTCGACTACACCGCCACGCCGGGCCTGATCCCCAACCTGCCGGTCGGGACCGTGGACGGCGGCCAGGTGTTCGCCTGCACCAGCTGCACCACCCTCTGCCACGACTGCGGCGGCGACCGCCGCCGCTACCACGAGATGCCCGGCAGCGGCGGCGAGAAGTACTGGGACGACTGCGAGACGTGCGAGGGCACGGGCTGGGAGGTGGCCCAGTGACCCGGCCGCTGCCCGTGGACGTCATGGCCGACATGGTCGGGGAGATGCACCTGCGCGGCGTCATCGACCCGCCGACCGCGGTCGACATCCTCACCGACGCCATCGCCCAACACCTGCGGTTGGCGCCCGAGGCGTCACGCATCCTCGCCCTCGTGCACCTCGCGATGAACCTGCAAGCCCGCAAGGACTGGCTCACCGAGAACGGGTGGGTGCTGTGACCGCCCGGCTCGTGCTGCCGGCGGACGCGCCCCGGGATGAGTGGCTCGCCGCGCGCCGCCATGGTGTCACCGCCTCGGAGATCGCCGTCGTCCTTGGTATCAGCACGTGGAGCAGCGCTTTCAATCTCTACCACCAGAAGGTAGGGGCCATCGACGCCGACCCCGACGACGACATCAAATCCTTGGGGCGGCACCTGGAGCCGTGGATCGCGGACAGGTGGGCCGACGACCACCCCGAATGGGTGATCGCCCCGGGCCAGCTGTGGGCGAACGCGGACCGGCCGTGGCAGCTGGCCACGACCGACCGCGACCTGTACCGCCTCAACGAGACCACGATGGGGCCGCCTCACTCCGTGCTCGAAATCAAGTCGAGCGGCACGTACGACGGGTGGGGCCCGGACGGCACCGATGAGATCCCGGCCTACTACCGGGCGCAGGTGCTCTGGCA
>DASVDQ010000058.1 GCA_036381035.1 Trueperaceae bacterium
CGACCTGTACCGCCTCAACGAGACCACGATGGGGCCGCCTCACTCCGTGCTCGAAATCAAGTCGAGCGGCACGTACGACGGGTGGGGCCCGGACGGCACCGATGAGATCCCGGCCTACTACCGGGCGCAGGTGCTCTGGCAAATGGACGTGCTCGGCCTGTCCGAGGCGCACGTGACGTGCCTGTTCCTGTCGACCCGGCAGCGCCGCGACTACGTCATCGCCTACGACCCGGACGACGTCGAGCTGATGCGCGAAGCCGCGCGCGAGTTCCTCGACCGGGTGGAACGTGGGGACGCGCCGCCGATCGACCACACCCCGGCCACCACGGCCGCCCTGCGGGAGCTGTACCCGCTCGGCGACGACGACACCGAGACAGAGGTCTCGGCCGACCTCGCCGCCGAATACCGGGCCGCCCGGGCCGCGCTCGACCAAGCGCGCGAGCGTTACGACCTGGCAGCCAACCGGCTGCGCGCCGCCATGGGCGACGCCCGGCGCGCCCTCACCCCCGACGGCGACCCGGTCGCGTCCCGGTCCGTGTACGAGCGGACCGGCATCGACACCCGCCGGCTGCGCGCCGACTACCCGGACGCCTACGAGGCGTGCCGCACCGTGTCCACCGTCGACAAGATCACGCCCGCCAGGGCGAAGAAGGAGCACCAGTGACCGAGACCGTTTCACAGGCCGTCGAGCAGAAGAACAACGGGCCGATGGCGATCGTCACCCAGTCCACGACGTGGCTGGGCGGGCTGCTGCCCTCCCACGTCGACCCCAACTCGTTCGTGTCGCTGGCCAAGGCACATCTGCGCAAGGACCCGAAGGTGCTGGCGGCGGCGACCCGCAACCCGTCCGGGTACATGATGTGCCTCACCGAGTGCGCCCGCCTCGGCCTCGTCCCCGGGGACACGTTCCACATCCTGCCGTTCGAGAACAAGCGCAAGGGCGTCGTCGAGTTCACCGGGATCGTCGACTACACCGGCGAGATCGAGCTGATCTACCGTGCCGGCGCCGTCTCGTCGGTAAAGGCCGAGATCGTCTACTCGGGCGACCGGTTCCAGTTCACGCCGGACATGGACCGGCCGCACCACGAGCCGGACTGGTTCGGCGACCGTGGCGAGATGATCGGCGTCTACGCCTACGCCGTCATGAAGGACGGCTCCACCTCCCGTGTCGTGGTGATGTCCCGCGCCGAGGTCGAGAAGGTCAAGGCCAGCTCGAAGTCGGCCGGGCATTCCGACTCGCCGTGGGAGCGGTGGCCCGACCGAATGTGGCTGAAGACCGCGATTCACCAGCTCACCAAGTGGGTCCCCACGAGCGCCGAATACCGCCGCGAGCAGCTGCGCGCCGTCGTCGAGGCCGACAACCTCCGGCAGGGCCACCAGGATCACGCGCAGCAACCGGTTTCCCGTGCCCACCGGCCGCGACAGATCGACGACATCACCGACGCCGAGGTGATCGACCCGGACGCCGAAGCGGCCGCGCAGGCCGCCGAGGAAGCCGCACGCGAGGGTGGTGCCTGATGGACTACATCGCCCACTACCGGCGGGCCGTCAAGCTGGCCGACGCGGTCGACCACCTGATCGGGTGCGTCGACGACGCCGAGACGGACGCCGAGCGGGACGACCTGCTCCGCCGCGCCGAGGTGCTCGCCCACGCGTGCAACGCCCGCGCCCAGCTCGCCTGGGTCGCGTACATGGGCGTCGAAGCCCTCGCCGAACAGCAGCTGATCGAGGACGTGCGCGCCTTGCAGCCGCAGGGCGCCCAGGTCACGAACCTGCGGGCCCGTCGTCGCGGCGACGACCCGGCCTGAGAACGTCGGCCCGCGCGGTGGTGCCTGCCGCGCGGGCCATCCCCCCACACGTAGGGCCGCCGCCCCGGGGCAAGCGGAGCGGCGGCAGCGGCCGACACGACTAGGGAGGCATCGGCCATGACCACCATACCGACTACGCACACCAGCACGGAACGGCAGGTGACGGCGGCGATGGCGCTGGCGTACATGCTCCGCGCCGGGGTCCCCGACGCGGAGTGGCGCATCACCCGCGACGGGCACCTGTACGGCCACGTCACCAACCCGCTCGACCGGGACACCCGCCGCGACATGCGC
>DASVDQ010000059.1 GCA_036381035.1 Trueperaceae bacterium
GCGGCGGGTTCCAGGCCATGACCTCGCCCCAGCTGCACTCGGTGCCGTCCCTGGCGACCTCGACGATCCGCCCGCCCACGCGGCCCTCGAACCTGACCTCCGCCACGTCGTCGCCGGCTATCGAGTGCGTGGCCGTGGGCCACCACTCGCCGATGCGCCCGGTGAACAGGTCGAACGCCGCCTCGACGGGCAGCGGTACCGTCCTCGTCTTGACCACGGGGGCTATCGCCTCGGTCGTACTCCGCATCTCGTGCTCCTTCCGCGCGGCCGCCTCGAAGGCGTCGAGCGCGTCGTCCCACAGCTCCTCGAACCAGGCGCGCAGCTCCGCCAGCCCCGCCGCGTCCGCGCGGTAGACCCGGCTCGCGCCCTCGCGCTCCGCCACGACCAGCCCGGCGTCGAGCAGCACGCGCAGGTGCTGGGAGACGGCCGGGCGGCTCACGGGCAGGGCGCTGGCGAGCCGGCCGACGGGGCTGGGACGGCGCAGGACCATCTCGAACACGCGCCGGCGCGTGGGGTCCGAGAGCGCCGCGAGCCTGTCGATGGGCTGCATGCCAGTATCGTAAGTGTTGACTTACCGTAAGTCAACACTTACGCCGCGCCACCGGGCGCGGAGGCTCCGCAGGGCCGCATGTCACCGGCCGGCGGCGCCTCACACGTGGAGCGGGCGCCCGGCGCCGCGAGGAAGGACCGTCGCGGGGGGCACCTGGCGGCGGCTCACACGTCCAGCGGGCGCCCGCCGAGGTGCCAGCCGCCGCAGTACTTGCACTGGTAGATGCCCTTGTCGTGGCCGTACTGCAGACGGACGAGCGCCTGCGCCTCCAGCGCCTGACGCTGGTTCAGGTAGCGCGTCTTCCGCTTGCAGGCGCGCTCCTCCAGCTCCCTCAGCTCCTCGGGCGAGGGCCGGCGCCGGGGGCGGTTCCTGGCCTTCCTCCCCACGCCCCACATCGTCGCACGCGCGAGGGCGCGGCCTCCTGGGTCGGGGAACGGCATGCGAGACCGCGCGCGGCTCCACGTACGCCGGGGCGGGCCGTCGGCGAACAGGGTGCGCCCTCCGCCGCCGGGTCCGGCCTTCGCGGGCCGACGCGCTCGTCAGGACGCGCCCCGTACGTCCCCCGGCGACCACGACCCGTTCCTACCGCCCGACCAGACCGCGCCCGCCACCGGCGGGCGCGCCGCCACGGCCGCCGCCACCTCCTCCAATGGCACGCGGTAGGCGAAGCGGGTCTTCAGGTACCAGACCTCGAGGCCGAGGCGGGCTCGTTCGGGGTCGCCCGGGGGTATGCCCAGGCGCTCGGCGTACTCCGCCGCCCTGTTCACGGCCAGGTCGAAGAGGGCGTCGCGCGGCGCGGGCACGCCCTCGAGGATACGCGGGGCGTCAGCGTCCGCGGGGCCGCGGGGCCGAGGCGTCGACGGGGTCGCCACGCCGAGGGCGCCGCGCTCGCGACGGAGGACCGGCGCGGGCGTCGCACGGCGGCACCGCGCTGCCGCCGGGGGCCAGGTGGCCCTCAGCCGCCGTTGCGGGTGCGCACCCTGTAGCCCAGCGCCTCGAGGGCGCGTCGGCCGGCCTCCTGCGCCGCGGCGTCCTCGAACGCCAGGCGCACCGCGCCGCCCGACTCCCGGACGCCGAGGACCTCGATGTCCTTGATGTTCACGTTCGCGGCGGCGAGCGCCGCCGTGATGCGCGCGAACTCGCCGGGCCGGTCGAGCACCGCCACGACGAGCTCCCAGCGCGAGGCGAGCAGGCCCCGCTTCACCACCGGGACGGCGTCGCGGGCGCGCTTGGCGGCCGCGGCGCGCTCCAGCAGCGCCTCCGGGTCGTCGAGGGCCTCCTCGAGGTCGGCTAGAGCGCGCCTGAAGGCCCGCAGCGCCTCGCGGACCGGTCCGGCGTTGTCGGCGACCATGTCGCGGCTCATGCGCGGGTCGCCGCTGGCGACGCGGGTGAGGTCGCGGAAGCCGCCGGCCGCCAGGAGGGCCTTGAGTGGGCGGTCCTCGCCCTCGTCGATCAGCGTCGTGAGCGCCACGGCGGCCAGGTAGGGGAGGTGGCTGACGGCGGCGACGAGCTCGTCGTGCTTCTCGGGGGTCGTCTCGATCGCCCGCGCGCCCAGCCCCGCCACGAGGCCGCGCACCGTCTCCAGCGCCGCCGCAGCGGTGGCCGCCACGGGCGTGAGTACCCAGACGGCGTTCTCGAGGAGGCCGGGGTCGGCGTTCACGACGCCGGCGCGCTCGCTGCCGGCCATGGGATGGCCGCCCACGAAGCGCCCCGGACCGCCCGGCCAGTCGACGGTCGTCACCGCCTCCACGACCGGCCGCTTGACGCCGCCGACGTCGGTGACGACGGCCGTGGGCCTCAGGTGGGGGAGGAGCGCCCTGGCCAGGTCGGGCAGCGCCCGCGTGGGCGCGGCCAGCACCAGGACGTCCACGTCCGCCAGCCAGTCGCCGGGCTCGAGCCGCGCCTCGTCCACGGCGCCCAGGCCCAGGGCCGCGTCGAGGGCCTTCGCGTCGTGGTCGAAGCCTATGACGCGCTCGAACAGGCCGTGCTCCCGCACGCCCAGCGCCACCGAGCCGCCGATGAGCCCGACGCCGGCAACCGCCAGCGTGCGCCCCGCGCTCACGTCAGAGCGACTTCCCGAGCGCCCGCACCACCGGCTCGAGGCGCGCCATCAGCGCCTGGAACTCGGCCTCGTCGAGCTGCTGCGCGGCGTCGGACCTCGCCTCCTCCGGCCTCGGGTGCACCTCGACGATGATGCCGTCGGCGCCTGCGGCCGCGCCGGCCAGCGCCAGCGACGGCACCAGCGAGCGCTTGCCGGCGGCGTGGCTGGGGTCCACCCAGACGGGCAGGTGCGTCAGCTCCTTCAGGACGGGCACGGCGCTCACGTCGAGCGTGAAGCGGGTGGACGTCTCGAACGTCCTGATGCCCCGCTCGCACAGGACCACCTGGGGGTTGCCCTGGCTGAGGATGTACTCGGCGGCCTGCAGGAACTCGTTCACCGACGTCGACATGCCGCGCTTGAACAGCACGGGCTTGCCGGAGCGCCCCACCTCGGCGAGCAGGGCGAAGTTCTGCGTGTTCCTGGCGCCCACCTGCAGCATGTCGGCGACGCCGGCCACCTTCTCGACCAGCTCGGGCGTGGTGACCTCGGTGACGATGGGCATCCCCGTCGCCGCCCGCGCCTCGGCGAGGATCTCGAGTCCCTGCTCGCCGAGGCCCTGGAAGGCGTAGGGGGAGGTGCGGGGCTTGTAGGCGCCGCCGCGCAGGACCTGGGCGCCGGAGCGCCGCGCGATGTCCGCCGCCCGCAGGGTCTGCTCGCGGCTCTCGACCCCGCAGGGCCCGGCCGCGACGACGAACCTGCCGTTGCCGGTCTTCACCCCGCCGATCATCACGAACGAGTCGTCGTGCCTGAACTCGCGGGAGGCCAGCTTGAACGGCTTGGTGATGCGCACGACGGTCTCGACGCCCGCGAGGCCGGCGAAGTGCTCCCTGAGCTCCTCGGTGGGCGACGGGCCGATCGCGCCGATCAGCGTGCGCGACTCTCCCTCGCTGACGTGGGGTGTGAAGCCTAGGCTCCTTACCTCGTCGATGACCTTCTCTACCGACGCCTCGTCGGCGTCCTTGCGCATGACGATGACCATGGGCCCTTCTCTCGCGCTGAGTGGGCGGGGCCGGCGAGGCCCCGCGGGTGGTGCGCCCTGGTCCGTCCTCGTCGTTCAGCGGGGGAGACCAGCGGGCGCGGGGGTGGCGGTCAGGCGGAAGTAGCCATAGCCGTCTTCCACGGCACCACCTCCTCGGCGCGCTGGTGACATGCGCGGAAGTGTACTACCGCGGCGGCCCCGCGCGTCAACGGGGGAGGGACGTGCGGCGGGCGCGAGGAGGGGGTGCGAGGCGAACGTAGAGCCCGGCCGACACGAGCCGGGGAGGGTGCCGACCGTGCACCCTCACGGCGCGGTCGGGCGAGAGACCGCCGGCGCGCACGTGCGGTGTCAGCGCGCCGGCTGGGGCACCGCGGCCTCGACCAGCACCCGGAAGGGCGCGAGGTGCTCCGCGAAGCGCTCGAACATCATCTCGGGGTGCCACTGCACGCCCACGGCCAGCGGACCGGACTCGGCCTCGACGGCCTCGACGACCCCGTCTCCCGACCGGCCCACGGCCCTCAGGCCCGCCCCCACCTCGGATATCGCCTGGTGGTGGTAGCTGTTCGTCCTCACGCGCGTGGCGCCGTAGGCGGCGGCCAGGCGGCTGCCCGCCGCCAGCTCGACGTGGTGGAGGGGGAAGCCGCGCGGGTCGGCCTGGTCGTGCTGCTGGGTGCCGGCGACGCTGGGCAGGTGCTGGTGCAGCTTCCCGCCGTGCGCGACGTTCATGACCTGGCAGCCGCGGCAGACGCCAAGCACCGGCTTGCCGGCCTCGCGGAACGCGGCGTAGAGCGCCAGCTCGAAGGCGTCGCGCTCCGGGTCGACGGACCCGAGGTCGCGGTCGGGCGCGGCGCCGAACAGCTCCGGGTCGACGTCGCCGCCGCCGGTGAGCAGCAGGGCGTCGGCGGCGCTCGCGTAGGCGGGCGCCAGCGCCGGGTCCAGCGTGGCGGCCATGAGCGGCAGCCCGCCGGCCAGGGCGACGGCCTGCGAGTAGTTGCGTCCCGTCAGCGAGTCCTCGCGGCGGAGGGACGTCGCGCGCGGGACCGTCGACGTGGTGAGCAGCACCGTGGGCCTGGGGGCGGCGGGCGTGGTCATGGACCTAAGGTTACTCTTACGTCGCCCGGCCGGAGGGGCGGACCCGACGTCCGCGACAGCCGTCGGGCGGCCGCGCGGGGCGCGGCCCGAGGAGGCAAGGTGCCTGGCATCGCGGTCCTTGGCGCGCAGTGGGGGGACGAGGGCAAGGGCAAGGTCGTCGACGCCCTCGCCCACGACGCCGACGTCGTCGTGCGGTTCTCCGGCGGCGCGAACGCCGGCCACACCGTAGTCGTGGGCGGCGAGGTCTACAAGCTCCACCACCTGCCCTGCGGCACGCTGCACGACAGGCCCGCATCGGTGCTGGGCGGCGGGATGGTCATCGACCCCTGGGAGTTCGTGCGGGAGCTCGACCGACTGGCCGACCGTCGCGACCCCGGCGAGGTGTGGGTCTCGCACGAGGCGCACCTGGTGCTGCCCCACCACCGCAAGAACGACGAGGGCGGCGGCTTCGTCGGCACGACGGGCCGCGGCATCGGGCCCGCCTACTCCGACAAGGCGCGCCGCGTCGGCGTGCGCGCCGGCGACCTCGTCGACGAGTCCGTGTTGAGGGAGCGTCTCTCCCGCCTGCTCGAGGCCAAGCCGAACTCGACGGCGCGCGTGGGCTGGACGAGCGTCGACGCCGCCATGGCCGAGCTCGAGACCGTGCGTCACCGCATCGTGCCGCTGGTGCGCGACACCGGCGCGCTGGTCAGGGAGGCGCTGGCCGCGGGCAGGCGCGTCCTCTTCGAGGGCGGCCAGGGGACGATGCTCGACCTCGCCTACGGCACCTACCCCTACGTGACGAGCAGCCACCCCACCGTGGGCGGCATCCTCGTGGGCGCGGGCGTGAGCCACCGGGCGCTCCACCAGGTCTACGGCGTCGTCAAGGCCTTCACCACGCGCGTCGGTCACGGACCGTTCCCCACCGAGGTGCTCGACGACGTCCTGGCGCTGCGCCTGCGCGGCAGCGGCGAGCGGCAGTGGGACGAGTACGGCACGACCACGGGCCGCGCCCGCCGCGTCGGCTGGCTCGACCTCGCGCAGCTCGCCTACGCCTGCGAGATCAACGGCTTCGACGGCCTGGTGCTGACCAAGCTCGACGTGCTCTCCGGACTCGACCCCGTGAGGGTCTGCGTGGCCTACGGCGAGGACGGGAAGCCCGTCTACCGCGACCTGCCCGGCTGGGGCGACCTCAAGGGCCTCGGCACGCGCGAGGCGCTGCCGCCCGAGGTCCACGCCTACCTGGGCCTCATCGAGGAGGTCACGGGCACGCCAGTGGTCATGTTCTCCACCAGCCCCGACCGCGCCGACACCTTCGGAAGGGTGGGCTGGTGAGGCGCGTGCTCGTCGCCGCCCTGGTGCTCCTGGCGTTGGCGGCCGCCGCGGTTCTCGCGCTCGGCTGGGTGTTCTCGAGCCGCGTGATCGTGCCGGCGCCCTACTCGCTGATGCCCGAGTTCGAGGTCGTGGACGCCGACCCCGGCCCGCCGGCCACGGTGACGCTGCCGCGCACGCCGCGGCCCAGACAGCACGCGAACGTCGACGTGAACGGCACGTACGCCCTGCTCTGGGACGGCGGCTACGGGCTCCTCGGCGAGGTCGTCGCGGACGACGGCGACCGGGTGACGCGGCGGCTGGAGCTCGTCGAGGGGGAGCTGCCCGCCGCCGGCGCGCCCGCGCGCATCGACGACTTCGTGTACCGCCGCGACCCGCTGAGGGACCTCGGCCTGACGTACGAGGAGCTCGAGCTGCGCGGTCCCGTGGGGTCGGTGCGCGCCTGGTACGTGCCGCCGGCGCGGGAGGACGCGCGCAGCCGCACGGGCGCGCTGGTGCTGCACGGCCGCCGCCGCGGCGAGCTGATCGAGACCCTGCGGTTCATCCCCGCCCTCCACGACCTGGGCCTGCACGTACTGGCGCAGTCGTACCGCAACCACGACGCCTCCGACCCCAGCCCCGACGGCCTCTACCACTACGGCGCCAGCGAGTGGGAGGACGCCCTGGCCGGCGCCCGCGAGCTGGCCGCGCGCGGCGTGGACCGGGTCGTGCTGTTCGGCGTCTCGATGGGCGGCGCCGTGGCGCTCGAGGCCCTGGAGCGCTGGGGACCGGACCTGCCCGAGGTGATCGGGCTGGTGCTCGACTCGCCGCTCGTTGACCCCTACGCGACGGTGGAGCTGGGCGCCGTGAAGGCCGGCCTGCCGGCGCCCGCGCTGCTCACGCGCCTGGCGCTCAAGGTGGCGGGCTGGCGCACCGGCGTCGACTTCGGCTCGCTGGTGCAGGCGCGTTCGGCGGCCCGCGTGCCGGTGCCCGTGATGGTCGTGGCCGGCACCGCCGACAGCACGGTGCCCATCGCCTCGGTCGACGAGTTCGTCGACGCCCTGCGCGTGCCGGTCACGTACCACCGGCTCGAGGGCGTCGAGCACGTCGAGGCGTGGAACCGCTCGGGGGCTGACCGCTACGCCGCGTGGCTGCGCGCGTTCGTGGCCAGCCTCGAGGTGAGGGCCGCGGCGGGGGGTTAGCTCCCGGTACCGCCCCCGGCTAGCTCCCCGAGCCGAGCCGCACGGCCGGCAGCACCTCGACGGAGTCGCTGAGCGGCCACGACTCGTCCCCCGGGTACACCACGTAGGCCGTTCGCAACATCAGGTCGGAAAGCGCGTTCCAGAACCCCTTCGTCACCGTGGGGGACAGGGAGTACTTCATCTCGTAGCCCACCCGTTCCCTACGCCTCCCTTCGACCACCAGGTCCAGTTCCGCGCCGGCCGCGGTC